>NZ_JAAKVA010000019.1:0-86349 GCF_049175415.1 Aeromonas sp. 600527
TGCAAAGAGACCTACTACGACTTGCCCGGTAAAAAGCGTCATTTCAAGAAAGTGGATATGCACAATCCCAAAAGCCACTTGGGCCTATGGCTCGGTCAAGAGTTCATCGTCGTCAAATAACCCATTTGTGCTGGTACTGCCTTCACCACTCGGTTGCGTGGCGGTGTTGTGTTGCCGAAATCTGAAACCATATGCGTGATATCTTGAAGAAAACCTGCTTGTTGCCACTCTCATTGCTGATGGCGATCTCTGCCTCGGCCAACAACGCGGCACCACTCAAGATCGCCAACGTCATTATTCCGGCCAGTTTTGCTCAGGCACTGGCAGAAGGGCTGGTCGTTCCAGTTCGTCTCCAGTACTCGGATAAAAAAAACCGGCTAGACACCCTGACCGATAACCCGATCGGCAATGCCACCCTACTGCTGCAGGACGGCAAGCTGCACCTGCTGCACATCGATTTCGGTGTTGGCCAGCAACAAGGTCTGCTCAACGATCAGCTTACCGCCATGCTCGCCAGTGAACAGAAACGCACGTTTTCTGCCGAGGGTCGCTTACAGATAGATGCCAATGCCAGTATGCAGCTTGACCTGGTGTCCATGTTGCTGACGATTCAAGTCTCACGCGAAGCATTCGGTCAAGCCAGGCAACCGGACAACCGGGTGACCTTGACTCCGACTGTCGACACCTTGACCGGGGTGCATCGCTACAATCTCGGCTACTCCTTCAACAACAATCGGCAAAGCGGTCATAGTGACTCCAGCTTCCTGCAACTGGACAGCACCATCGGGCTGGGGGCTCATCACGTGGCGCTGGACGCATCCCTCTACAATCTTGGCGAACCTGAACAGAGCGGTGATATCTATCGTGTCATGTACGAACGAGATCTGGACGATCGCCGCATTGCAGCCGGCATGGTCTCGGCCTGGGATCTGCAGACTCTGGGGGTGGTGACCGGCTTGAGTGCTGGCCGCATTTATGGGGCATCGTATGGCAACCAGGCCATGTCACGTAAACAGAACGTCGACGCGTCGACGACCCCGGTACAAGTCTTCATGCCTGCTAATGGCGAGGTCAGGGTGTACCGTGAGGATCGCCTGATCAGCCTCCAGAACCTGGCTATCGGCAACCAAAATATCGACACCTCGGCTTTCCCCAGTGGCATCTACAATGTCACAGTCGAAGTCTATGTAGATGGACAGCTGGCCAGCACCACGACCCAGCGTGTTACCAAGTTGGGCGGCAGTCTGGGCTTTACTCAGGAGTGGGGATGGCAATGGTGGGGAGGCATGATGGAAGACGCCCAGAACAACGGTGATTCGCCGCTGTTGGGGGTATCGCTAGCGCGTTCGCTGGATACTCTGGAGCTGGCCACCACAACCTATACCTTCAAGGATGCAGCGGTAGGCGAAGCGCGTGCAAAGTGGCAGGCAACCGATCGTATCAGTGCCCAGTTGCAAAGCATGCTGGCCTCCGACCAATCGTGGCGATTCGTATCCAGCCTCACCCTGCAGGCCCATGACAATGCCTCCCTCTGGGTCAGCCAGGAAAAATTGAACGCAGGTGATGCCCTGGGTGGGAGTGAAACCGAGCTCTACTCTGCCGGCATCACGCTCAATCTGGGGGGCTGGGTCAGCGGTCTCGGCCAGCTCACCTTCAACACCCTGCGCGACCGCCATATGAATAGCGATCGCAACTATGCCGATTACTACCAACACCTTTATGCCGGCAGATACGGAAACCTATCGATGCGCGCCAGCCTGCAGAATGACAGCGGTACGCTCAACGGATTCAATAACAAGAGCATCACGCTGGATTACTCGATCCCGTTCGACAACCTGTTCAGCTTTGGCATGAGCAGCAACGAGCAGGGCGAGACCACGGCCAACGTCAACTACCAGAAACGCATGGACGGTGTCATCAATCTGGCCTCGTTCAATGTCTCGCGTATGGTGCACGGCAGTGATGAACACAATATGGCGCTCTCAGGCACACTAGGGTTCGAGAACAGGGTCATCGGCGGCACCATGACGCTGGGCCGCGGCCACGGTGGCGACATAAATGGCAACCTGATTGCGCGCGGCGCTCTAGTTAACACGGAAGAGTCACTGGTCGCCTCGAGCCGCAGCGCCTCAGGGGCCGGCGTGATTATCAATACCGGGATCGATCGCGAAGGCCAGATGCTCGCCAAGGTCAACGGTCAGGACTACCCCCTGCAAGGGGAACAGACATTCCTAGCACTCCCACCCTATCAGGAGTACGAGGTGGAACTGCTCAACAGCAAGACGGGCAAGGACAGCTACGATATCAATACCGGCAAGCAGCACTACACCCTGTTTCCCGGCAACGTGGCCACCTTGGATGCAAGCAGCTCAATCAAAGAGATGGTCACCGTCTTTGGTGTGATACGAGCCGAGGACGGTAGCCCGCTGGTCAACGCCCGTATCGACAACCATATCGGTACAGCCATGACAAATACCGCCGGTGAATTTTCCTTGGATGTGGATAAAAATCATCCTACATTAACATTTAAACATGGCGATAAATATTGCGAAGCGAATATGGACCTTTCAAGTCATACAGGGGCTGCCTGGGTAGGTGATGTTCTATGTAGAGGCCTAGAAAGTTACGCGATGAGATGATTACATTACACAGGTATCAAAATGAGAATAAAGCAACTAAGTCTATTTTTTCTTTTAACATTACTTATATCGCCAATAGTAAATGCTATCAATGTGACTATTCTTCCACCAACACAAAGTAAGTTTATCAGTATAGAGGACAGAGATAATATTTATATTGGTGCTCTGTCAAGTGGAGCTAGAGTCACAGGTTCAAGTAACTTTACCACTCATCCTGATCACGGTGGACTGTCTTATGTTTCTGATGGTGAAGATAGAACAGTTCCCGGTATGCCTTGGGGTTATATTTACAATATAGAAATATGGGAGGATAATCCTATCGTTAACTCCCCTTACCTAGGATTACACTGTTGGAAATATCAGAGTGGCTGCCAGTCATCTATCTTTGAAGCAAACAACACTTCAATTAAAAATAATGGTTTTCGTCTAGTCACTCATGATAGCAGTGCTCGCTTGATAAACCCTAGAATAAGCCAAGGGTATATGAATTATCTAAAAGGAATGTCTGTAGGAAATCAATTCACTACTAATATAAACTACTGTTGGACAGTCAGTTTATTCTATGGGGTTGACTGCACTACCCACAGTAATGCTGTCGCGGATAACAACCGTTGGCATAAAAAAAGCGTCACCTTCATTAAAGAGGGGCATCTTCGTCTATACAATATTCCTCTCTCTATTGATGTAATGATCTCAAGTAGTGGAGAGTTTTATGTTTCACCTAGCTCTCGAGAGTGTGAAGCACTAATAGTTGAAGGAAATTATGGTGTAGCATGTCGCTTCCTGACGCATGAGTTCACTCTTGCATCATCCATAGATATCGATATGTTATCACTCACTCCAAGCATTAAAGATAGTAGATTGACATACCTCTCACAGAGTGACTTTCAAATAAGCACGGATAAGGGAGTTTGGTATAAACAGGGTTCCAAGATGCCATTTAGCCAGTTAATGAAATCAGATTCTGTTTATGTCTTCTTGTCAAATAATATGATAGGGCAAATTTCTAAAATTCCTCCTCCGAGAAGCCTTGTCGACATGTTTAGATTGATTGTGAGTAATGACCTTCATCCTGGTAGCGGATTTTATGAAATAAAAGGATCTGCTGATGTTAACTTTACCAGCAGGCAGATGTCCGTGGCTATCAGAGAAAAAGATGGGTTAAGCCAACCAGTCAAAATCGGTACAGTGGGCCGTGATAAACTCGAATTTGAATATTTTATTACTGAATCAGCCAGCGTACCATCGGAGTCATTGGAAGTATCTGTCAGACAGGACTTAGGGTCACCATACGAAAAAAACTGCACATTCTATCCCCCTAACAATGTTAATCAGACGTTGGCAGTTCCAATTCCAGCCAGAATACTCTTCACTAACCGTATTGGCTCATCAAAGAACATATCTATCCAAGTTAGCTGTGATGGCACTCCATTAGATCTTAGGCCGTATAACATTATCGAAAGTCGTTCCTCCATCCCTTGGCAAGAGTCTGATAATGTTACAGGGGCGATTCGCTTCTATGATATCAGCTTGCTATTTGACCTCAGATCCAATCAGGTATTCGAGACCATTGAAGGGGAAGCATGGGAAGGAGAAGTGTATCAAAGTGGTACTATCAGTATAAAAAGCGTGTGGAAGTAAACAGATGGTATGGATGCGATTCAAAGTGCTGACGTTCGTAGCCTTTTCTTGGCCAACATTTGCCATAGACATCGGAACGGCCACAACCGTAATGGCTTCCTCGGATGACTTTTTGGCTAAAACAGTCACCAATAACAATACGACCACTAAGGTATATGAGGTTAAGGTTAAAAAAATCACGAATCCCACGACCAGCGGCCAAGCGATAGATATGCCTGCGGGGGAACTTCTATATTCACCAAAACGCTTTGTTCTATCTGCCGGACAACAGCAGAATGTCAAAGTCTTCTACAAGGGCTTGGAGGACCATCAGGAGCGATATTATTGGCTGACCTTCATTGAATCTCCCACCGCTCAGCTGGCAACGCAAGAAGTTAGTGACGTGACAGGGACTCAAGAGATGAAAGTGGCACTGCAATCGATTCTGGTGGTTCGCCCACGGCGGGTACGTTTTGAATATCAGCTAAACTTGGTCGAGGCGAGCATCACCAATACCGGCAACACCTACTTCGAATTCATGGTCAAGCAAGGCTGTGAGCAGCCGGACAGCGAGGCAGACAGCAAATACCTGTTGCCTGGCGAGACCTACAAGAACCCGAGAATCGGCCAAGCAGGGAACCAGAAGCTGATCGTTTATCAGTCCCGCTTCATCCCGGTCGGCAAGGATTGCTGGCCTGACTAGTCGCTTGCAACCGGGCACTTGAAAATGGCCATGTCCTAATTACATGTTGTATGAGGTGCTTGGGCATCCTATCCAGCAAACCTGAAATCGTTAACAACGCAGCTTAAATACGCAAAGAAAACTGAAAAGCGATTTTGTGATGACGAATCACACTTAAAGTTTGTGCTGTCAGATCAAAAGACTATCGAAAGGTCGTGTTTTGAGCATCATGCTGTGGTTTCAAAAAGGTATACCCCATATAAACCACTTAATACCCTCTCGAAAATCATATTGAAACCACTTATATTGAACCAATAGTTCGGAACCACTTTAAACAGACTGATGGGGGTTCAGTGTTCATACGGGCGTATTTACGTGCATCGACTGTGGAACAGGATGCTGAGCGGGCACGAGAGCTGCTGATTGGTTTTGCTGCTGAGCATGGCCATCAGATTGCCAGTTTCTATGTAGAGAATGAGTCGGGGGCGACGCTGGACAGGCCTGAGCTTATGAGGCTGATCCGCGACGCTGCAGATCGTGACATTGTGCTGGTAGAGCAGATTGATCGTCTGGCCCGTCTCAATCAGACAGATTGGCAAACACTGAAGCAGTTGTTGGCCCAGAAACAGCTCTCCATCGTTTCTCCTGAACTTCCGACTTCCTGGGTGGCATTACAGGGGGACAGTCGTTCCGAGTTCACCAGCGCCATCTTGCTGGCTGTAAATGGCATGCTGCTGGATATGCTGGCAGCCGTCGCTCGCAAAGACTACGAAGATCGCCGACGCAGGCAGAAGCAGGGTATTGCCAAGGCCAGGGATGAGGGGAAATATCGCGGTCGCCAGAAAGATGAAAAGAAGCGTCAGCACATCGCCAGGCTGTTGGTGACAGGCCATAGTTATTCCGCGATCCAGGAGATGCTTGGCTGCTCAAGGTACCTTATCGCCAGTGTGGCCAAGGAGACACGCAGTTAGCTCCAGAAGTAGTAATTTTTGATGACCGGCCCACCCTTGCGCTGTGGACGTGGGGTTGTCTTGAGGGTTTTCGCTGTCCAGATAAGGGCGATGCTCAGCGCTGTGAACAGCCCGGCGGGCCAGTGCCAGCAGGTGAGGGCTGCAAGAGCCATTAACTGCAACCAGGCCGTGATGGGGCGCCTGGTGGCCCAGGCCAGTATTGGCCAGCACCAGTAAACCGGTGGCAGGCAGATCAGCAGCCATGCAAACACCGTGTCGCCAAGTGCCATCAAGCCCAGCGCAACCACCGCCATGAGGGCGATATCAGCGATCGGTTTCATGGTGTCGCTCTTTTTTGTGCATTTTGTAGCTATACAGACTCCACACGAAGACAAGCGTGAAGAAGGCCAGCAAGCCTAACATCCCCCAGCTGAACGCATCCATCGTGTTACTCCACCACTGAACATAATTTCAGCATGGCACCGAAGGCATTGGTTTTCAATCAACTTATTGAAAATGTTGATTTTGTTCGCTCGTGACAAAGTTGGAATACTGGAATCCAGTGGCTTATTGACCAGTGGAATCAGCGCCCTTATCCCCGGCCAATCTCTGTCCAATTCCTTTCCACATAACTATCTATCTGGAATCTTGGTGCGGATATTCCAGATAGTGGAATGCCGCTTCAGAACGAGCACTTGGAACATTGATAGGGGCCTTCCCATCTATCTGGAATGTTCGTGCTGTTTTTCGCTCTGGAATGTTGGCCACTCTGTCTGAGGTGAGTGGGAAAACCCGGTGTGCTGGAATTGATGGGGGCAGATTCCTATCTATCTGGAATCTTAGCCTCTGCATTCAGCGAGAGCCAAACCGGCTGACTTGCTATGGGACTAACTCAAGCGATGCCCTTCAACAATCATTCACTACGGCCTAGTTATGCCATTGCCAGACGTTTCCTTGACCCGAAGGCATGCCATCAAGAGCTGCTCCCCATGTTGTTTTATGAGTCTGAAATCAATAACACCCGGCTGATTTTATGAGAGAATTTTGAGCAATATTGTCCCCCGACCGGAAGAGTGCTCATGGCCGAGATCATTGCCTATCAGGCGCAACTTGATTTGGCCAGAAAGGTAACGCCGGTTGACCAGATCCCGGAAAAAACCTTAATCGCTGGCATTTAGGCGAGGGTAACCTGATTGAGCTGCCATCGAGCAGATCGCCATCTCCAACCAGTGGGGAACCGATACCGAACTGTTGCTGCAGGGTATGACACAGTTGGGCTACCAGATTGAAAAGGTCTAGCAATACAAGGGGATATTGAGGTTTGACGGGCCATCCATCCGATGATGGGCTGGCCGTGATATCACCGATAAGCAAACCACGCTGGCAGGCCAAAAACCGTCAAACAACAACCCCAGCGTAAGTTGCATAGCAACCAAGCGGCCGGGGTCATGTTGCTGGCAACCTTAAAGATACGCCCTCTTTCAGTCAAACATTTTTGCCCCATTTTGTGACGGATAGGGTGTTAGTCGAGTGGGTATTAAAGCAGGATCTCAAAGGCTCTTCAGCTACGTGAGAGCCTGCTTGAAATATCAATATTACAAGGAGTTGCGATGCTACATGCAATCCTGCATGGCAAGGCTGGGCGTATCGAGCGGGAAGGGGAATCCCTGCGCTGGCGCGACCTGTTTAAAGGCAGCGAAGATCTGCTAACTGCCACTTTCTTTGGCCGTCTGCCCCACCTCTCTGACGGTGCTCTGCGTGCCTTGCTGCACTTTCTACTCGGTGACAATCCGCTAGACCCGGCCACCTTTCACCGGCTGGAGCTGTGGCCAAAACTGGCATCGCTGCAGGATCGCCGTTATGTCGAGCCCGATGTGTTGCTCCACTTTGACGACGCACTGGTGGTTATCGAGGTGAAGCCCCCGTTCGGTGGTGACCAGTATCGGGAGCAGTGGCTGGCACAGGTCAATGCTGTGGTCAGCGAAGCCGAGTTTGATGACTATGAAGACCGGCTATATTACGTTGCGCTTGGTAATATCCCTGTCGCCCCGCTGATTCGCCCAGAGCTGCCCGCACGCTTTGTCCAGATGACCTTGCGTGAATGGGAGCCACTGCGCCGCTATCTGCAAACTGCCTCCGAGTTTGAATCCTGCCGTCAGGATCGCGCCATTCGCGATGAGTGGCTGCAGGCGTTTGAGCTGTTTGGCATGGCCCCGGTGGTGCCTGAATGGGCGCCGCTGTTTGCCTACGCAGGGCTGCTGGACCTGGATTGCGGGGTGATGTCTGAGCGGGAAACTCCCCTACCGGCTGAACCTACTGGTTGGGCTGCTCTGCTCGACTATGCCGGGACATTGCACCTCTCTCGCCCCGATTTCTCTTTTTTGAATCACTGACTTTGGCTAAGGATGCCGTCATGCAACACGATCTTGAACAGACCACCCAGCTGGTTACCCAACTGCAAAAAGCCCACCGACTCGCCGCCGGTTTCTACCAGCGTATCCTGCCGCTATTCGATCAGATCGCCAGTCAGGCGCTGGACGCCGAGTTCTGGTATTGGGAGCCCAGCGAAAATAGCCGCCCCTGCCGCTCGGGAACCCGCCCATCCAGCAGTTGGGCATGGGACTATCTGCCACTGTTTGCTTCTACCCATTGTTACCGTGATTGGGGTGGCGATACGGCCGAAAAGAACGATATCACTCTGGCTTTCCGCCTTTACATTGATAGCGATTTTCGCCATACCTCAGTGCTGCGGGCAGGGGTAAAAGGCCAGCCAGACCCTCTGCAACTTGATGGCCAAGCCATTGTTGAAGTGAGTCTGTTCCGTTGTCTGGAAGATAGCGACAAGCATTTCGATGAGCTGTGGCGCCCGGTGCCTTGGCCCCTTCATCAACCGGATTGGAAGCAAAGTGAGGAGTGCGGCCAGCTCGCCTTGTGCTCCAATCATCTGCCGCTCGCCCAGCTGCTTGCCGACCCTGATAGCGTGGCTGATTGGATCAAAGAAATGAACCATCGCTGAGCCTGTGGTTGGCTTGGGATCGCCAACCTAGTGGAGCCTGATGACTTTACTGGCGGTCTCTCGCCAAAATGTCATTTGGCTCTACCAACCCCCCTTCCTGTTTCCATCTTAAATTTCACATCCGAAAATTTTCCAGAAAACGCTGTAAGTGCCCAAAACGGGCACTTACAGCGGTCTGGATTTCGTTAGGTCCCCGGTACGCTCTTGCATGCTGATGTTTGTAACTAGGAGACAATCTGCATGCGCGAACAAAATTCGTCAGTTTTCAGTGATCCGAATGGGGCAATCCTGAAAGAGCTTTATGAGCTTAAGCAGTTGGTAATCCAGCAAGGACAGGCGCAAAAAGAGGTGCTTTCTGCCGAGGAGTGCGCTGAGTTGCTGGGGGTTTCTGTCTGCTATGTGTACCGGCTGACCAGTGAAAAGCGTCTGCCGCATTACAAGCCACAAGGCAAAAAGATCTACTTCAAGCGCGTTGAGCTGCTGGACTGGCTGCTCTCCCACCGCATTTCACCAGACGCCGAACTCACTGAGCATGTAACCAAGCGTGTGCGGCAAGCTAGCCATGGGCGGTTGTGAGGTGGGTATGACACAGGATCTGATTACATCTCTCTGCCCCCAGGATCTCCGGTCGGCTTTTATTGAACCTCCGAAACCCCTCGATTTTGTCCTCCCGGGGCTGCCTGTTGGCTGCGTTGGTGCGTTGGTGTCACCGGGAGGGGTGGGCAAATCGATGTTGGCATTGCAACTGGCAATGCAGATCGCCGGTGGGCCGGATTGGATTGGACTTGGCAAGCTGGGCAGGGGAACCTTGCTCTACCTGCCTGCTGAGGACCCTTGGCCTGTACTGCACCAGCGCTTGTTTGCCTTGGGCGGAGGTCTTGATGCTGAACTTCGTGCCAACGTCGAACGAAACCTTCGTCTTATACCGCTGCAGGGCTCCAGTCCGAATGTGCTGGATAGCCATTGGTGGGAAGCGATTGCTATATGGGCTGAAGGGGTGAGGTTGATTGTCATCGATACTTTGAGGCGCTTCCACGATGCCGACGAGAACGCGGCCTGTGCCATGACGCAGGTACTGGGTCAGTTGGAGCGGCTGGCCATGAGGCTGGGATGCGCTGTGTTGTTTGTACACCACACCAGCAAATCCGCAGTATTCCAAGAAGTTGGCGATCTGCAGCAGGCAAGCCGTGGTTCGTCGGTGCTGGTAGACAATGTGCGCTGGCAGGGCTACCTCGCCACTATGACCAAGAAAGAGGCGCAGCAGCTGGGTGTATCGGCAGAGAAGAGCAAGCTTCACGTGCGGTTTGGGGTAAGCAAAAGTAATTATGGGCCGCCACTACCGGAGTGCTGGTTGGTGCGGGGGGACGGTGGCGTGCTGTATCCCGCTCCCGCTAGGTTGGGCGTAACACGCCGAGCGGGAGGCAAACGTGTCTTGCTTTGAATTGACCCATGCTAGGCATGACCATATGCACTGTCTTGCACCCGGGTTGTTTAGGGCGATCTCGCATGGCCAACGCCGCCGTGACAAGCTGGAGGTGATTTACCGTTTCGGTGGTGGCAATCAGATCGAGTTCTCCGGGCCTGAGCCGCTGGGTGCAGATGACCTCCGTGTGCTTCAGGGGTTGGTTGCCCTGGCTGGACTTGAGTCACAAAGTAACGAGATTGAGCCAGTTGCGGTGAGCGAAACTGGGGCGATATTGCGAGATCTTCTGGATCTTCGTTGGGCTGCCAACCAGCAAAGGGTATTGGTGGTCAGAAGCAGCCTGCGCAAACTGGCCAAGGAGGTTGGATACGCCAATCCTCGGGATACCAATACTGTACGTTGCTGTATCGAGCGATTGTGGAAGGTGTCGGTGATCGCAAAGGTGGCTGGCCAGCGTAGCGGCTTTCGCTTATTGGCGAACTATGTCAGTGACACTCAGACTGATGGACTTTTTTTGGCGCTTAATCCCTTGCTGACCTACGCCATTATGGGTAATGGTCGCCATGTTCGTATCGACATGACAGAAGTTCGGCACTTGAATGGCAGCATCGCTCGGTTGTTGCATCAGCGGCTATGTGCCTGGGTGGATTGTGGTCAGAAAAGGGCAGTGCAGTTAGACACCTTGGTCGCTTATGCCTTTCCCGATGAGGTCAGCACGGCCACCCATCGCAAGCGGCAATCACGAGTTCGTAAGGCATTGGATGAGCTGACTGCTTTGGGCTGGTCTATCTGCGAACATGCCAAGGGGCGCTTTACCATCGGCCGGCCTGCACTATCACGATAACGGTCACAAGCCAATTCAGTGAAACCCAGTTACCGCTTGGGCTGCAGGGCGATCCTGAAATCCGATCTATATTATCTAAGATAATCTAGGCCAGCGCATAGTTGCGCTGGCCTATTTGTTGGCTCTTCCTGGCCATGATCTCGTCGAGGGTGCTTCTATCACCCCAAGACATTGGGGAAATCGAGCATGGCATCTCGGCGCCGCGATTCAAGAATGTCGGCGTAGATCTCGGTAGTTCTCAGCTCACTGTGCCCCAGCAAGCGGGAGAGGGCATAGATATCGACGCCGCGGTTAAGCTGGATGACGGCGAAGGTATGACGCGCGCTGTGGAAGGTTACCTTCTTGGTTATACCCGCCAGCAACGCCCACCGGGTGAGCTCCATGTTGTGCCAAGCCGAGTACTTGAGGCCCTTGAAGATCCGCTCTGTTGCCTTGCCTGGGCGCCCCATCAGCTGCATCGCCATGTCATTCAAATCTAGGTATTGCAGGCCGCTGGTCTTTTTCTGGGTGAAGACGATACGGTAATGGCTATAGAAGGGCTCCAGCTCGGCCCAGGTCAGCTTGTGAATGTCGGACCAGCGCAAGCCAGTGCAACAAGAGAACAGAAAGGCGCGCTTAAGAACGTCGTAGCGGCACTCGGCCTGGGCCAGGGCTCGTACCTCGTCTTCGGTCAGATAAACCCGTTTGTTCTTCTCCCCCTGGATAGCTTTGACTCGTCGTACCGGATTATCCGGTAGCAGCCGTTCCTGCTCAGCCTGGTTCAGGGCCGCCCTTAACTTGTTGAAATAGGCACTCTGGGTGTTGCGGCTCAGTGGTGTGCCGCTTTTGGTTCGGGCTTTGTGCATCAGGTAATGCCGAAAACCCTCCAGGAACAGCTGATCTACTTCCTCGAAAGTCAGCTCCGGCAGCTTATGGTACTGGCGTAAATGCTTGAGGGCTGATATCCAGATGGAGTGGTTGCTCTTGCTGCCTGCCGCTTTTTGGTCTGTAACCTCTTGGAAGTACTCGAAGAAGCTGGCCTTGTAGGCGTTCGAGAAATCCAGATGGTGTTTACCAGTCTCGTACTCGAAGAGTCGCTTGGCGCGGATGGCTTCGGCTGCTCGCTGGGTTTCTTTGTTGTGGAGTCGCTGTGCTGGTGTACGCGGCTTGTCGTACAAGAAGAGATCTAGGGGCTCTCTGCTGCGTTTGTGCTTGCGGATGCCCGTGGTTGGTTCAAGGTAGGAGCCGGCGTAGTAGGTTAAGCGCAGAGCGCGCTTGCCTTCGGCGTCCGGTGCGCAGAATTCGATGCTGATCTTCATGAGTGTCCCCCGAAAGTACCCCGAGAGGTTACTTCGGGGTACTTTCGGGGTAAATTCTCACGAAACAAGATCAGGCAAGAATAGCCAGTAAAAAACAAAATCCAATATTTACAATATCTTATGTTCTCACTGGCTGCTTTTTATTGCTGATTTTTCACCACATTACTTCCCGATGCAGAAGCTGGAGAAGATGCGGCCCAGCAGATCGTCGGAGCTGAATTCGCCGGTGATCTCGGAGAGGGACTCCTGCGCCAGGCGCAACTCTTCGGCCACCAGCTCGCCAGCCACGAACACTTCCAGTTGCTCTTTGGCCACCAGCAGGCGCTCGGCGGCACGCTCCAGCGCATCCAGATGGCGGCGGCGGGCCATAAAGCCCCCTTCGGTGTTGCCCTGGAAGCCCATGCAGGCTTTCAGGTGCTCGCGCAGGGCAGGCAGTCCCAGCTCGGTCTTGGCGGAGATGCGGTAGACGGCGTGGCCCAGCTCCTGACTCGGTGCCAGATCCTCGCCGGTCAGGTCGGCCTTGTTGCGAATGACGGTGAGGCCGATGTTTTTTGGCAACCGATCAACAAATTCCGGCCAGATCTCCCGCGGGTCAACAGCGTCTGTGGTGGTGCCATCCACCATAAACAGCACCCGGTCGGCCTGTTCGATCTCGGCCCAGGCGCGCTCGATACCGATCTGCTCCACCTTGTCCTGAGTGTCGCGCAGACCGGCTGTATCGATGATGTGCAGAGGCATGCCATCGAGATGGATATGCTCGCGCAGCACGTCGCGGGTGGTACCGGCAATCTCGGTGACGATGGCTGACTCGCGCCCAGCCAGGGCATTTAGCAGGCTCGATTTGCCAGCGTTGGGACGACCGGCGATCACCACCTTCATCCCTTCCCGCAGCAGGGCGCCCTGTTTGGCTTCCCCGCGCACGTCGTCCAGCTCGGACATGATGGCGTAGAGGTCGCCCGCCACCTTGCCGTCGGAGAGGAAGTCGATCTCCTCGTCCGGGAAGTCGATGGCCGCTTCCACATAGATGCGCAGCCGGATCAGGCTCTCCACCAGTTGCTGGATTTTGCTGGAGAACTGCCCCTGCAGGGAGTGCATGGCGCTGCGGGCGGCCTGTTCGCTGGAGGCTTCGATAAGGTCAGCGATAGCTTCGGCCTGGGCCAGATCCAGCTTGTCGTTGATGAAGGCGCGCTCGCTGAACTCGCCGGGGCGGGCAGGGCGGATGCCATCGATTTTCAGAATGCGGCGGATCAGCATGTCCATGATGACGGGGCCGCCGTGGCCCTGCAGCTCCAGCACATCCTCGCCGGTGAAGCTGTTGGGAGCTTTGAACAGCAGGGCGATGCCCTGATCCAGTATCTGGCCTTGCTCATCCTTGAACGGCAGATATTCGGCGTAGCGCACCCGCGGGAGCTTGCCGAGCACTATCCCGGCGACCTGTTCGGCGGCGGGGCCGGAGACCCGGACTATGCCGACGCCACCACGGCCTGGCGCGGTGGCCTGGGCCACGATCGTATCTGTTGTCATCTTGCTTGGCTCGTTTGTTCGCTGATAGGAAAACGTAGTGGGAGACATTGTAATAAAAAAGGCGGCCCGAAGGCCGCCTCTTTTGTCATCACGGGAAGATTAGCTGCGTGAATGCAGTCCTTTCTTCTCCAGCTGACGATAGATGATGGTCTGCTGGATGATGGAGATGACGTTGCTCACCAGCCAGTAGAGAGTCAGGCCAGCCGGGAACCAGAGGAACATGAAAGTGAAGATGATCGGCATGAACTGCATCACTTTCTGCTGCATCGGGTCGGTTACGGTGGTCGGGCTCATCTTCTGCAGATACCACATGGAGGCACCCATGAGGATTGGCAGCACGAAGAAGGGGTCCTTCACTGACAGGTCAGTGATCCACAGGGCAAACGGCGCGTGACGCAGTTCGACGGACTCCATCAGTGCCCAGTAGAGGGCGATGAAGATCGGCATCTGAACCAGGATCGGCAGGCAGCCACCCAGCGGGTTGACCTTCTCCTTCTTGTACAGCTCCATCATGCCCTGAGACATCTTCTGGCGGTCGTCGCCGAAGCGCTCGCGCAGTGCCGCAATCTTGGGTTGCAGCATGCGCATCTTGGCCATGGAGGTGTACTGGGCCTTGGTCAGCGGGAACATGATGCCGCGTACCAGCAGGGTCAGCATGATAATGGCCAGACCCCAGTTCTGGACGAAACCGTGGAACACGGTCAGCAGCCAGTGCAGCGGTTGGGCGATGAACCACAGCCAGCCGTAGTCGACGGTCAGGTCGAGATGGTTAGCCACCTTGGCCATCTGGTCTTGCAGCTTGGGGCCAACCCACAGTTTGCTGGTCACTTCGGCCTGTTGACCGGCAGCCACGTCAACCATCGGCGCCTTGTAACCGATGATGGCCTGGCCTTGACCCGGGATCACGCGGCTGTAGAAGCTGTTGGTATCGTCGGCATTCGGAGCCCAGGCAGAGACGAAGTAGTGTTGAAGCATGGCGACCCAACCACCCTTGGTGGTCTTGTTCAGGTCGGTATCCTTCATCTCGTCGAAGGTGTACTTCTTGTAGCGGGTATCTTCAGTGGAGAAGGCACCACCACGGTAAGCGCTGGCTACCATGGCATGACCTTCCTGATCCTTCGGTGTGGCTACGGTCTGCTTCAGCTGACCATAGAACTGCACCTGAACCGGCTCGGCAGATTTGTTGTCGATCTTGTAATCAACGCCAACGGCATAGTCGCCACGCTTGAGGATGAACTCCTTGGTGAAGACCACGCCCTTGCTGTCGGTCCAGGTCATCGGAACGACGACTTGATCCTGACCATCGGCCAGCTGATAGCTGGTCTGGGCGGCTTCATAGGTAGGACGACCTTCGGCCTGACTGTCCGGACCGTTGCGACCCACCAGACCGCTCTGGGCGATATAGAGGTGCTCAGGCTTGCTGGTCAGCAGCACGAACGGTTGGTCCTTGCCCTCTTCCAGTTTGTGAGACAGCAGTTCGGCAGACACGATGTCGCCACCCTGGGTATCCAGGGTCAGCTTGAGCACGTCAGAGGAGACGGTGATCAGCTTGCGTGCGGCAGTCGCATTGGCTTGCTCGGAAACCTGAGGAATATCACCGGTCTGACCGGCTTCAGGTACGAAATGTTCGGTTTGGGCCACGGTAGTCGGGGCCGGCTTCGGAGCCTTGTCGGACTCCCACTGTTGCCAGAGCAGAAAGCTCACGAACAGCAAACCGATCAGGAGTAGATTGCGTTGTGATTCCATAGTTTTCAGTTTCTTCGCTTTGGTTGCGGAACCGGGTCATAACCACCCTCGGATAAGGGATGGCATTTTAATAGACGTTTGCTGGCTAACCAAACGCCTTTTATGAAACCGTGAAGTCGGATGGCTTCTATCGCAAATTGGGAACAAGTCGGGGTAAAACGGCAGCGCGGCCCGAGCAGAGGGCTAATGATTAGCTGATACAGGCGTATCAGTTTGATAGCTACCCATTGCAACGGCGTGACAGGGTGCGCCATAGCTTTTCCAGTAACTTGAACAGTTCCTCGTTATCCATCTCTTTCACACCGGCCTTGGCGATCACCACGATGTCGATAGCGGGCAGCTGATGTTGTTTGAGGCGGAAACTTTCCCGAACCACCCGTTTGACACGATTACGCCAAACGGCACGCTTGAGTGCTTTTTTGGGCACAGCGAGACCAAGACGAGGGTGTTCGAGCGAATTGGGAGAAGCGAGAAGGGTTATCTGCGGAGAGGCGGCCCGGACAGGCTCGGCGAAAACGCGTTTGAAGTGTTCGGGAGTTAACAGACGTAACTCCCGAGAGAAGGTGTGCTGGGTAGGCATTAGACTACCAGGCGGGCACGACCCTTGGCACGACGAGCGGCCAGAACTTTACGACCGTTGGCAGTTGCCATGCGGGCGCGGAAACCGTGAGAGCGCTTGCGCTTCAGGTTGGACGGTTGAAAAGTACGTTTCATGATTCGATTCCGTATTTCTGTACAGTTTTGATTGTCACACTTAGCCGACGCGCCAGCTATAGCGTGTGACGACTAGCAAAAGAGGCCGAATTCTAAACAGAGTTCGGCTTTTAGTCAATCCGCCGTTCCCTCTCATCCTGCCATGGTCTTGAAAAGGCCACTGCCGAGCGTGAGGATCCAGAGGATCAAGGGCTCCGGATTATACTGGCAACCCGGGGTTAAACAAGGGATCCCTCAATAAAAAAGGCGGCCAAGCCGCCAAAGAGAGAGCTATTTAAGGACTTTCCGCAAGAACTCCCGGGTACGGGGATCCTTGGGATCGACCAATATCTGATCCGGCGGGCCCTGCTCGACGATCCGCCCACCTTCCATGAAGATCACCCGATCGGCAACATCACGAGCAAATTCAATCTCATGAGTCACCACCACCATGGTCTGGTGCTGGCGGGCCAACTCTTTCATCAGTCCCAAAACCTCGTCGACCCACTCGGGATCGAGGGCCGAGGTGGGCTCGTCAAACAGGATCACCTTGGAGTGTGCCGCCATGGCGCGGCCAATGCCGACCCGCTGCTGCTGGCCGCCGGAGAGGGAGGCCGGATAGGCATCCTGCTTGTCGGCGAGGCCAATGTCCTTGAGGATGCCGAGCGCTGTGGCGCGGGCCTCCGCTTTTGGCTGCTTCCAGACGGTGATCAGCCCTTCGGCGATGTTGTCGAGCGCCGTCTTGTTGGCAAACAGGGCGTAGTTCTGGAACACGAAGGAGGCCCGCTTGCGCAGCTCGATCGCCTGCTGTTCGCTGGCCTTGGCCAGATTCAGCTTGAGATCGTCGATGGCAAGGGTGCCCGCATCCGGGGTCTCCAGCAGGTTCAGGCAGCGCAACAGGGTCGACTTGCCGGTGCCGGAGGGGCCGATGATGACGACAATTTCCCCCTTTTTGACCTCCAGATCGATACCGTTGAGCACCTGATTGCCGTGATATGCCTTGGAGAGGCCGGTTAGCTTGATCATGAGAGCCCTCCTTTAATAGGCACGGTTGAGACGGACTTCCAGCAGATGCTGCAAGCGGGTAAAGAAGATCACCACCACCCAGTAGATCAGCGCCACCGCCATAAAGCTCTCGAAGAACTTGAAGGAGGAGGAGGCTTCCATCTGCGCCTTGCCCATGATCTCGGCCACTCCCAGAGTGAAAGCCAGCGAGGTGCTCTTGATCATGTCGATGAAGTAGTTCATCAGCGACGGGGTGGCGATACGGGCCGCCTGCGGCAGGATGATCCGCTGCATCGCCTGATAACGGCTCATGCCGATACTGAGCGCCGCTTCCATCTGGCTTTTGTGAATGCCGAGGATGGCTGCGCGGATCGACTCGGCCATGTAGGCGGCGAAGTGCAGGGTCAGACCGACGATGGCGGCGGTAAAGGCATCCATCCCCACGAAGATCGGGAACAGTTGCGGCAGTCCGTAGTAGAGCAGAAACAGCTGAACGAGTAGCGGTGTACCCCGAAAGAACGAGATATAGAGCATCGCCAGCCACTGAATCGCGGGGACGCGAAACACCCGTACTATCGCCAGGGCCAGCGAGAGTACGAGTGCCAGCACGAATCCCCACAGGGCCATTTCCATCGTGGTGCCCAGGTATTTGAGCAGGATGGGAAACAGCCCCAGCGTGTATTCGAGGTCAAATTCCATCATTTATTTGTCGGTGATGTCGGAAGCGAACCATTTCTCGGAGATCTGACGCAGGGAGCCATCCTTGCGCATGGCGGTCAGGGCCTCGTCGACCTTCTTCAGCAGCGCCTGTTTCTCCGGGGTCTTCAGGAAGGGCAGTGCGTTCTCGATTGTCTCGAACGGTGCGCCAGCCTGTTGCAGCGGCAGCTTGGACTCTTTGATCAGCTGGGCGGTGGAGACGCGGTCCATCACGAAGGCATCGATGCGACCCAGCGCGACATCCTGCTCGAAGGCGGAGTCATAGGTGCGGATATCGATCTTCTTGTTCGGGTCGTTCTTGCGCAGCAGCTCTTCGAAGTTGGAACCCAGGTTCACGGCCACCTTCTTGCCTTCCAGATCCTTGATACCGTGGATGGTGCTGTTGCCCTTGCGGACCACGATCTGGGCGCCGTCATAGACGTAAGGCTGGGAGAAGTCGTACTTCGCCTTGCGCTCGTCGGTGATGGTGATCTGGTTGGAGATGGTGTCGATGCGGCCGGTTTCCAGCATGCCGAACAGGCCGGAGAAGCTGGCGGTCACGAATTCGACCTTGTAGCCGGTGCGCTCGCCGATCTGGTTCCACATATCCACTTCAAAGCCCTGCAGCTTGTCCTGCTTGACGAAGGTGAACGGGAAATATTTGCCAGACATGCCGACCTTGATGGTCTCCTGGGCGATGGCCTGACCGGACAGGGTGGCGAGCAGGATGGCTGCGCCGGAAATCAGTTTGATGGATGTTTTCATGGTGTTTCTCTCTCTCAATGTCTTGTATTTGTAGTTGTAATAACTGGTTTGGCCCTGATGTTATTGGAATAAAATTTAAAAAATAAATGACATTTGGTTATATGAAATAACAGGAGAGAAGCACGGGATCGATCAATCAGGACGGTGGATCAAGCTGTGGGTAACTTTGGGGATGAAATCCGATCCAAAGGCGCTGGATCCTTGAAAGTCAAGGATCTTATTTGCTGGATCCACCGGGCGATGGCTGGAGATCCGGCGGCTAAAAACGTAGAATAGCCGGTCTTTAGTTAATCAATCGACAGGAGTTTAGAGTGACTGCTTCGCTATGGCAGCAGTGCCTTAACCGGCTGCAAGATGAGTTGCCCTCGGCAGAATTCAGCATGTGGATCCGGCCGCTTCAAGCGGAGTTGAGTGACAATACTCTGACCCTGTATGCACCGAATCGCTTTGTTCTGGACTGGGTACGAGACAAGTATCTCATCCGGGTTAACGGCATCATCAACGAACTCTGCGGGGTCGACGGCCCCGCCCTGCGTTTTGATATAGGTAATCGTCCCCATCCTGTTGCTGTCGCCAGAGCGCCGGTACAGGGTGCCGCGCCTGTGAATAACTTGCAGAAGAGCTGGGAAAGCAAGGCTGAAGCCAAGCCCGAGCCGAACCACAAGAGCAACACCAACGTGAACTATACCTTCGAGAATTTCGTCGAGGGTAAGTCCAACCAGTTGGCGCGTGCGGCTGCCCGTCAGGTAGCGGACAATCCGGGGGGTGCTTACAACCCGCTGTTCCTCTATGGCGGCACCGGCCTGGGTAAAACCCACCTGCTGCACGCCGTTGGCAATGCCATCAAGGAGAGTAAAAAAGATGCCAAAGTCATCTATATGCACTCCGAGCGGTTTGTTCAGGACATGGTGAAAGCGCTGCAAAACAACGCCATTGAAGAGTTCAAGCGTTACTACCGCAGCGTCGATGCCCTGCTCATCGATGACATCCAGTTTTTCGCCAACAAGGAGCGCTCCCAGGAGGAGTTCTTCCATACCTTCAATGCCTTGCTGGAAGGTAACCAGCAGATCATCCTGACCTCGGATCGCTATCCGAAGGAGATCAACGGTGTCGAGGATCGCCTCAAGTCCCGCTTCGGCTGGGGCCTGACCGTGGCGATCGAGCCGCCGGAGCTGGAGACCCGCGTCGCGATCCTGATGCGCAAGGCAGACGAGAACCAGATCCATCTGCCGGATGAAGTGGCCTTCTTCATTGCCAAACGTCTGCGATCCAACGTCCGTGAACTGGAAGGTGCCCTCAACCGGGTTATCGCCAACGCCAACTTCACCGGCCGTGCCATCAACATCGATTTTGTGCGCGAAGCGCTGCGCGACCTGTTGGCACTGCAGGAGAAGCTGGTCACCATCGACAATATCCAGAAGACGGTGGCGGAGTACTACAAGATCAAGCTGGCGGATCTGCTCTCCAAGCGTCGTTCCCGCTCTGTTGCTCGTCCGCGCCAACTGGCGATGGCACTGGCCAAGGAGCTGACCAACCACAGTTTGCCGGAGATAGGTGATGCCTTTGGTGGCCGTGACCACACTACCGTTCTTCATGCCTGCCGCAAGATCGAGCAGCTGAAGGAGGAGAGTCACGACATCAAGGAGGACTATTCCAACCTGATCCGTACCCTTTCTTCCTGATAACGGAATCGAGTGGACAGATGCAGCGCGAATATTCCAACCTGATCCGAATCTTTTCCTCCTAATCACAACGGAGAGCACAGATGCAGCTCGAAATTAGCCGTGAGGCCCTGTTACGTCCTCTGCAACTGGTGTCCGGCGCCCTCGGCGGCCGACCGACCCTGCCGATCCTCGGCAACGTGCTGCTTGATGTCAGCAACGGTCTGCTGTCACTGACCGGCACCGATCTCGAAGTAGAGATGATCGGTCAGGTCTATCTGAACGGGGCCAGCGAAGATGGCCGCACCACAGTACCGGCGCGCAAGCTGCTGGATATCTGCCGTGGTCTGCCGGAAAGCGCCGAGATCCGTCTCAATACCGAAGGCGAGCGCCTGATCATCCGGTCCGGTCGTTCCCGCTTCAACCTATCGACCCTGCCGGCGACCGAGTATCCGAACATCGAGGATTGGGAATCCGTGCTCGAGTTCGATATCAGCCAGCTGGAGCTGAAGAAGCTGATCGATGCGACCCAGTTCTCCATGGCCAGCCAGGATGTTCGTTACTACCTGAACGGTATGCTGTTCGAGAGCGAAGGTCACGGTCTGCGCACCGTGGCGACCGACGGTCACCGTCTGGCTACCTGCCGCCGCGAGGTGGTCGGGGAATCGCTGCCCGATCATCAGGTTATCCTGCCGCGCAAAGGGGTACTGGAGCTGGTGCGTCTGCTGGAAGCAGAAGACAAGCCGGTGCGGCTGCAGATCGGCCGCAGCAACCTGCGTGCCGCCCTCGATGGCTTCATCTTCACCTCCAAGCTGGTGGATGGCCGCTTCCCGGACTGGCGTCGCGTCATTCCGCGCAACAGCGACAAGGCCCTCATCGCCGGCCGTGAGGATCTGCGTCAGGCGTTTGCCCGCGCCGCCATCCTCTCCAACGAGAAATTCCGTGGAGTGCGTCTCAATCTGCAGGAAAACCTGCTGCGCATCACCGCCAACAACCCGGAACAGGAAGAAGCCGAAGAGCTGCTTGACGTACAATATGCCGCTGGCGAGATGGAGATCGGCTTTAACGTCTCTTATGTGCTCGACGTGCTGAATACGTTAAAATGTGACCAAATTCGGATTAGCCTGAGCGATTCCATCAGCAGTGCCATTATTGAGGATTTTGAACATCAGGATGCTCAGTACGTGGTGATGCCGATGCGGATCTAGTCGTGTCCCTGGTCAAACTCCAGCTCAGCGACTTTCGCAATATCCAGCAAGCCAGTCTCAAGCTGTCGCCCGGCCTCAACATTCTGGTCGGGTGCAATGGCAGCGGCAAGACCAGCGTGCTGGAAGCCATTCACTACCTTGGTCTGGGGCGCTCCTTTCGCACTCATTTGACCGGGCGGGTCATCCGCCAGGGGGAGAGGGCCTTTACCCTGTTTGCCCAGTGTGAACTGGAAGGGCGTCAGGTACCGATCGGTCTTGCCAAAGACAAGAGTGGCGAGACCCAGCTCAAGATTGCCGGGGCGCAGGCCCAGCGGCTGGCAGATTTGGCGGAGCTGTTGCCGGTGCAGTTGATCCATCCCGATGGCTTCAACCTGCTGACGGGCGGGCCTCAGGCTCGCCGCGCCTGGCTCGATTGGGGTGTTTTCCATCAGGAGCCGACCTTCTTTGCCCTCTGGGGACGAGTGCGGCGGCTGCTGAAACAGCGCAATGCGCTACTGCGCCAGAGCACCCAGTACCGCCAGCTGGCGTTCTGGGATCAGGAGCTGGTGCGACTGGGTGGTGAGCTGGCCGAGTTTCGCGCCAGTTATTGTCAGGCCATTACGCCCCTGATCAAGGAGATGACGGCGGATTTTCTGCCGGAATTCGATATCAGTCTCGGCTTTTACCGGGGCTGGGAGAAAGATACTCCCCTCGGCGATCTGCTGGAGGCGGGGTTTGAGCGGGATCGGGCGCTGGGCTATACCGGTGTCGGTCCACAGAAAGCCGATGTTCGCCTCAAGGCTAACGGGGTACCCGCTCAGGATATTTTGTCCCGGGGTCAGCTGAAGTTGCTGGTCTGCGCCATGCGACTGGCCCAAGGGCTCTATTTGAATCAACATAGCAGCCGTGGCTGTATTTTTTTAATTGACGATTTTGCCTCTGAACTGGATGTCGACAAGCGCCGCTTGCTGGCCGCAAGGCTGAAGCAGTGTGCGTCCCAGGTGTTTATCACCGCCATCGACACCGGTCAGCTCGCAGACATGATGGATGCGAATGACTGCAAGTTGTTCCACGTGGAACAGGGTAAAATCTCCGAAACGTTAGAGAAGGCAGAGAGTAAGCTATGAGTGAAAATACTTACGACTCCTCGAATATCAAGGTGCTGAAGGGCCTGGATGCGGTCCGCAAGCGCCCGGGGATGTATATCGGCGATACGGATGATGGCTCGGGTCTGCACCACATGGTGTTCGAGGTCGTCGATAACTCCATTGACGAGGCGCTCGCTGGCTACTGCTCCGATATTCAGGTCAAGATCCATTCCGATGGCTCCGTCTCCGTGCGTGATAACGGCCGTGGTATTCCGGTCGATATTCACCCGGAAGAGGGCCGCTCCGCTGCCGAAGTCATCATGACCGTGCTGCACGCTGGCGGTAAGTTCGATGACAACTCCTACAAGGTTTCCGGTGGTCTGCACG
This sequence comes from Aeromonas sp. 600527, assembly GCF_049175415.1. NCBI lineage: Bacteria > Pseudomonadati > Pseudomonadota > Gammaproteobacteria > Aeromonadales > Aeromonadaceae > Aeromonas > Aeromonas sp. 600527. The sequence continues at coordinate 23,225 of NZ_JAAKVA010000019.1, forward strand.
GCGTCGGCGTCTCCGTCGTTAACGCCCTCTCTGACAAGCTGTTGCTGACCATTCGTCGTAACGGCCACGTCTACGAACAGACCTATCATCTGGGTGAGCCGCAAGCTCCGCTCAAGCAGATTGGCGACAGCACCGGCACCGGTACTGAAGTTCGCTTCTGGCCAAGCCCGACCATCTTCAGCGACACCCTGTTCCACTACGAGATTCTGGCCAAGCGCCTGCGCGAGCTCTCCTTCCTCAACTCCGGTGTTTCCATCCGTCTGATGGATGAGCGTGACGGCCGTGAGGCGCATTTCTGCTACGAGGGTGGCATCAAGGCGTTCGTTGAATACCTGAACCAGAACAAGACCCCGATCCACCCGAAGGTGTTCCATTTCACCACCGAGCAGGATGGTATCGGCGTTGAAGTGGCGATGCAGTGGAATGACGCCTATCAGGAAGGGGTCTACTGCTTCACCAACAACATCCCGCAGCGGGATGGTGGTACTCACCTCGTTGGCTTCCGTACCGCGCTGACCCGTACTCTGAACTCCTATATGGACAAAGAGGATTACAGCAAGAAGGCCAAGTCTGCCGCCAGTGGCGACGACGTGCGTGAAGGTCTGATTGCCGTTATCTCCGTCAAGGTGCCGGATCCCAAGTTCTCCTCCCAGACCAAGGACAAGCTGGTCTCTTCCGAAGTGAAGACCGCAGTTGAGCAGGCGATGGGTGAGAAGCTGGCGGACTTCCTGCTGGAAAACCCGGGCGATGCCAAGATCGTGGTCAACAAGATCATCGATGCGGCCCGTGCCCGTGAAGCGGCCCGCAAAGCCCGCGAACTGACCCGCCGCAAAGGCGCGCTGGATATCGCCGGTCTGCCCGGCAAGCTGGCTGACTGTCAGGAAAAAGACCCGGCTCTCTCCGAACTCTACATAGTGGAAGGGGACTCTGCTGGCGGTTCCGCCAAGCAGGGTCGCAACCGTAAGAACCAGGCCATCCTGCCGCTCAAGGGTAAAATCCTGAACGTTGAGAAGGCCCGTTTCGACAAGATGATCTCCTCGCAAGAGGTGGGCACCCTGATCACTGCACTGGGTTGCGGTATCGGTCGCGACGAGTACAACCCGGACAAGCTGCGTTATCACAACATCATCATCATGACCGATGCGGACGTCGATGGTGCGCACATCCGAACCCTGCTGCTGACCTTCTTCTATCGTCAGATGCCGGAAATCATCGAACGTGGCTATGTCTACATTGCCCAGCCGCCGCTCTACAAGGTGAAGAAGGGCAAGCAGGAGCAGTATCTGAAAGACGAAGACGCGCTGCTGCAGTACCAGACCGCCATGGCGTTGGATGGTGCGACCCTGCACGTCAACGAGTCTGCTCCGGCCATCGGTGGCGAGGCGCTGGAGCGTCTGGTCAACCAGCATCGCTCGGTGACTCACCTGATCACCCGCATGTCTCGTCGTGCGCCCGAAGCCGTGCTGACCCAGCTGATCTATCAGCCGGAGCTGAACGAAGCGCTGCTGAACAGCGAGAGCGATCTGCTGGCCTGGTGTCAGGGTATGGAAGCCGTGCTCAACGAGAGCAACCACGGTATCCAGTACCAGATCCAGGTTCGTCGTGATGAAGAGCGCAGCCTGTACGTGCCGCACGCCGTGGTACGTCAGCACGGTGTCGACCGCGAATATCCGCTCAGCTACGACTTCCTGCAGTCCGGTGAGTACCGTCAGCTGGTTTCGCTGGGCAAGGAGATCGCCAACCTGATCGAGGAGGGTGGTTTCATCAAGCGTGGCGAGAAGGTGAAGCCGGTTGCCAACTTCGTAGAAGCCGTCGAGTGGCTGATGGGCGAAGGCAAACGCGGCATCTACATCCAGCGCTATAAAGGGCTGGGTGAGATGAACCCGGACCAGTTGTGGGAAACCACCATGGATCCGGAAGCCCGCCGCATGCTGCGCGTCACCATCGACGACGCCGTCGGTGCTGACCAGCTCTTCTCCACCCTGATGGGTGATGCCGTTGAGCCCCGTCGTGACTTTATCGAGACCAACGCCCTGCGCGTAGCCAACCTCGACGTCTAATCGATGCAGTCAGACAGATAGTAAAAAGCCGCTCCTTGTGAGCGGCTTTTTTGTTTTTGGGGAATTGAAAGCATGTTCCACGTGAAACGTGGAGCCTGATTATGTTGCCCGACTACCACGAAAAGAGCGTCGCCACTCGCTGGGGGAGATGGCAAAGCGGGCACGGAAGTGATTGCGCAGGGAGGTGGCACTCTTGAAGCCGACCAGCTCAGCGATGCGATCGATGGAATGGCCGCTTACCTCCAGCAGTTCCTGACTGCGCCTGAGCCGCTCCGCCAGCAGCCATTCACCCACCGAGAGGCCGGTAGCCTGATGAAAACGGCGGGTAAAGGTGCGGCGGCTCATCAGGGTGTGGGCCGCCAGAGAATCCAGGGTGTGGGGTTCGGCCAGATGGGCACGCAGGTGATCGAGCAACTGGTTCATCCTGACATCGCGAGTGGAGGCGGGCACCGGCTGTTCGATAAACTGGGCTTGGCCCCCTTCCCGGTGAGGCGGGATCACCAGCCTCCGTGCCACCTTGTTGGCGATGGCCGAGCCGTGGTACTGGCGTACCAGATAGAGGCAGCAGTCCAGCCCGGCGGCAGTGCCTGCCGAGGTGACCAGCCCATCGTCATCCACATAGAGGGCGTTGGTATCGAGTTGCACGCAGGGAAAGCGGTGGCAGAAATCCTGTTCGTACTCCCAGTGGGTCGATGCCTTGCGACCATTGAGCAGCCCGGCGTAGGCGAGCACATAGGTGCCGAGACAGAGCCCGACCAGTCGGGCACCTCTGGCTCTGGCGGCAATCAGGGCATCGAGCAGCGCTGCGGGTGGCCGTGCTGCCGGGTCGTGCCAGAAGGGGATGACAATGATCTCCGCCTCGGCCAGCATCTCCAGCCCATGGGGAGCCTGAATGGTGAAGCCTTGCGCCGAGTGTGAATGAGGGTTGCCATCGCCGCAGCAGATCTTGAGCTCGAACAGCGGCTGGCCCGGCAGGATGTCGCCGAAGATGAGACAGGGGACGGCGCAGTGAAAAGGGCTGAAGTGATCGAAGGTCACCACGGCAACGATCGGGGTGGGCATTATGTTGACTCCTCTCTGCGCGCAGACCACTCATCATAAGCGTTCGGCAGTGAAAGCCGAAGGGCCATCTCTGGCATGGCCCTCCTGCGGGTCACAGTGATATCGCCTCGCCATCTTCTGGCACCCGTACCCGATCCGTCATGCCCCGTTCCGCCAGATAGTCGCGCAGCTCCTGGCGTGACAGCACGGCGTGATTGACCGCCTCCATATGGCTGGCGATCAGCGTGGCTTGCGGTGCGGCCTGATAAACGGCGGCGACATCCTCCTTGCCCATGATGATGGAACCGAGCCCGGGCACCTGTGCATCGCCACAGTTGAGGATGATGACCTCGGGCTGATGCTGTTGCAGGGCTTGCTCGACCGTGGGATGCCAGATGGTATCACCGGCCAGATAGAGGCACTGCTCATCGGGGTGGGAGAAGACCACGCCGCATACCTCTCCCATGCGCTCGCCCAGTACCGCCATCAACTGGCCGCTGCCGTGTTGGCCACCGGTCTGCTGCAGGCGAATGCCGGCAAACTCGGGCTGGTCGCTCAGCAGGCGCACATCCTCAAAGCCACTGGCACGAATGGCATCGGCATCCTTCTGATGTTGCACCAAGAGCGGCAGATGTTTGGGGATTTGCGCTCTGGCGGCATCATCCAAGTGGTCGGGATGGTCGTGGGTGACGATCACGGCGTCCACATCGACCAGCTCATCGATCGGCAGCGGCAGCTCGACCAGCGGATTGCGCAGTTGGCTGTTGGCGGTGCCCTCAAAGCCGGGGAAGGCCCCCTTGGCCGAGAGCATGGGGTCGATCAGAAAGCGGGTGCCGGCATAGTCGAGCAGCAAGGTGGCGTTGCGAACCTGGGTAATCTTCATGGGATGGCTCCATGTTGGCTGGTGGATATGCAACCAATTATGGGGTGCGGAGCGCATTGCCATCAGTGGCCCACGGGTCGATTATCATCACTATCGGGCCAACTGGTTGATGTGCCAAAGGTCGGCGAGGCCATTTAAAAAATTTGAAAAATCCCCTTGAAAGGAAAAAGTGAGCCCCTATATAGGTAACAAGGCCGGAACGCTCGACAGAGGTTTCGACCAGGCGCCCGTCCATAAGGAGGGCAAACAATCCGTTATCGCTCACAAGAGGGTAATACTATGCGTTCTATCGACTTTTCTCCGCTCTATCGTTCTGCCATCGGTTTCGATCGTCTGGCCAATCTCATCGAATCTGCGGCCAGCAATGGCAATGCCGGTTATCCCCCGTACAACATCGAGCAGCTGGGTGACAACGACTACCGCATCAGCATGGCGGTGGCGGGCTTTACCCAGGAAGAGCTGGAGCTGAGCTTCCAGGAAAATCTGCTGACGGTGAAGGGCAACAAGCAGGCCGACACCGGGCGCAACTATCTCTATCAGGGGATTGCCGAACGTGGTTTCGAGCGTCGCTTCCAGCTGGCCGACTATGTGCGGGTGAAAGGGGCCGACCTGAAAAACGGCTTGCTGCACATCGAGCTGGTGCGTGAAGTGCCCGAGGCGATGAAGCCGCGCAAGATAGAGATCAACGGCTGATAGCCTGAATTCACAGAAATTTTAAAATTTCCCGGGTGCCGATGACGGGCCTGTGGAGAGTTGAACCTGTTGCTTATTAGAAGGATAGGATTATGCGTAACCTCGATTTTTCTCATCTCTATTCCAACGCCGTCGGCTTCGAGCGGATGGCCCGTGAGCTGGAAGGTCTGTTCGAGCAGAAGACCGCTGCTTACCCCCCGTACAACATTGAAAAGCGCGATCAGGATGGCTATCGCATCACGGTCGCCGTGGCTGGCTTCGAGCGCGAAGAGCTGGAGCTGGAGACCGAAAACGGCACCCTCAAGGTGAAGGGGCGCAAAGGGGCTGCGGCCGGTGAGCGTCAGTTCCTCCATCAGGGGATTGCCGAGCGTGACTTCGAGCTCGCCTTCAAGCTGAGCCAGCACGTGGAAGTGCAGGGTGCCAAGCTGGAGCATGGTCTGTTGACCATCGATCTGGCCCGTGAGTTGCCGGAGGCGCTCAAGCCCAGAGCCATCCCCATCGGCAAACCCGAGCAGCTGGCGTTGCCCGGCTAAGCAAACCTGATAGCGATAAACGACAAAGGCCTGCATCTGCAGGCCTTTCTGTTTTTGTATCGCTGGATTGGATTAACCAGCGTAGAGGGCGTTGATCTCGTCGGCCAGAATGGCTATGCCGCGACGCACCAGCTCCTCGCTCTGGGAGTAGTTGAGGCGAATGCACTCCTGGCTGTGGCGCCACTCGGGGTCATCGATACCGGGGAAGAAGTAGTGACCCGGCACGATCAGCAGATTCTTCGCCTTCAGTCGCTCGTAAAGCTCCTGACAGTGGATCGGCAAGCCTTCAAACCAGAGCCAGAGGAAGAGGGCGCCTTCCGGCTTGTGGATATGGAAGCGCGGGTCGGGGATCGCTTCGCGCAGCAGCTGCACCGCCAGCTCCGCCTTCTGCTGATAGAAGGGCTTCACCACCTGTTCGCTGAGGGCAATGATATCGCCGCTCTCGATCATCGGGATGGTGATGGCAGGCCCCAGACTGCCCGGTGCCAGATTGATGATGCCGCTCAGGTTGGTGATGGCCTGGATGATCTTCTCGTCGGCAATGACGATGCCGCAGCGGGTGCCTGGCAGGCCGAGCTTGGAGAGGCTCATGCAGAGGATGGTGTTGGTATTCCAGAACGGCTTGGCTTCGCTGAAGATGATGCCTGGGAAGGGGACACCGTAGGCGTTGTCGATCAGCAGCGGAATCCCCTTGTCGCGGGCGATCTGATCGAGATGTTCGATCTCTTCGTCGGTGAGCACATTGCCGGTCGGGTTGGTCGGGCGGGAGACGCAGATCACCCCGATATCGTCACCCACCTGCAGGCTCTCGAAATCCACATGGTACTTGAACTGGCCGTCGGGCAGCTTCTCGATGGTAGGCTTGTAGGCCACGAAGTAGTCGTCGGCCAGCGCCGAGTCGGCATAGCCGATGTATTCGGGGGCGAGCGGGAACAGCACCTTCTTCTTGCGGCCATCGGCAAATTCGCCGGCCAGCAGGTTGAACAGGTAGAAGAAGGCATTCTGACTGCCGTTGGTCAGGGCGATATTGCGGGACGAGATATCCCATCCCAGCTCCTTGCTGAGCAGGGCGGCCAGCGCCTTGGTGAACCTGTCTTTGCCCTGGGGGCCGTCGTAGTTGGCCATCGCTTTGACCAGCTCGCCGTTGTCGAGCAGGCTCTTGGCCTCGGCCTGAAAGCGTTCCAGCATGGCGGGGATGGGGGCCGGATTGCCGCCACCCAGCATGATGGCGTCCGGATTGGTCAGCCCCTGATTGAGGTCATCCATGAGTTGGGTAATACCGGCGTGGCGAGTGAACTTCTCGCCGAACAAGGAAAATTCCATTCGGTGACAGATCCAGATTTGAGTTACGGGGATGTAGCACCATAGCTCAGTTTAAAAGCGGGTGTCGATCAAAAAGATGGGACGTTCCACGTGGAACATGGTGCAAAAATCAAGCGTGGTTAAAAGCACCAACTGTTGGTTTAAAAATGACCGAGCGGGATGCATTTTGCGACTCAATTTGGTATCGAGATATAGTTAATTTAAACAAAATCATGATGTTATGAATTGCGTGAGGATTGGCACAACTATTGGAATAGCTATCTGGTGATCTCAACCATACCGGAGCAAACCAGATGAAAAGCCTGATCGCTACCCTGATTGTGAGTGCCCTGAGCCTGAACGTGATGGCCAACGAAAACCCGCGGCCCGAGCTGGAGAGTGTCCAGCTGGAGCAGGATGTGCAGAGCGAGTTGCAGCAGGCCTCCCATGCGGTGGTAGAGGAGGCGATCCACAACCTCAAGCCGCTGGCACTGGAGACCCTGGTGGTGGAGGCGAGCTCGGCCGATGCGACTCACCCCGAGAGTTGAGATAGCGCAGCGGGGTCTGCCCCGTGTGTTGTCTGAAGAAGCTGATGAAGGCGCTGTCACTGGCGAACTCCAGCGCAGCGGCAATCCGGCTGATGGACTCGCTTTCTGCCAGCAGCTCCATGGCGCGCAACAGCCGCCACTGCTGACGCCACGCCTGATAGCTCATGCCGGTCTCCCGCATGAAGATGCGGCCAATGGTCTTGTCACTGGCACCCACCCGTTCGGCCAGCCGGTTGAGCCGATCGGGCAGGACATCCTCCCGCTTCAACTGCTGTAGCCAGTCGCCCAGTCTGGGATCCGTCGGCAGCGGCAACTGCCACGACTCCCGCGGCGCCTGCCCCAACTCCTCCATAAACAGTGTCACCGTCCGTTGCTGCTGCTCTTGCGGTTTGTCCCACGGCCAGAGCGCCATCCGCTCGATCAGTTCGTGCAGCAGCGGATTGACCGCCAGCACCTCCATCGTGCCGGGCAACTCGGGGTGCGGCTGGAAGTAGAGAGAGCGGTAGGCCACCACGCCACGCATCAAGATCCGGTGGGCGGTGCCTGCAGGCAGCCAGGCGGCGCGGGTGGGTGGCAGCAGGCAGACCCGACCTTCCAGCTCCATGGTCATGCAGCCGGATTGGGCGAACAGCAGCTGATGGCGTTGATGTTGATGCAGGCCCGAGTCGTGCCAGCCGAGGGCGGAGGCGATGCCGATCACGCTGCCCGTCAGCTGGTCGGGGTCAAAAGGGTGATCGGGAAGAATAAAGGCCATATGTCCGATTTTTGATGTTTATAGTCCTGCTTATTGTAATCAGACAAGCGGCATCTCTCTAGAATGGCGACCTCTTGTGAAGGAGGTTTGTCATGAACAACAAGTTGCCACCGCTCTGGCTGGTGGTGGGATTGATGATGTTTCCCCAAATTGTGGAGACCATCTACAGCCCGGTCCTGACCCACATCGCTACCCAGTTTCAGGTGAGCGAAGGGCAGGCATCCCAGACCCTGTCGGTCTATTTTCTGGCGTTTGCGGTGGGCGTGGTCTGCTGGGGGCGGCTATGCGATCTGATCGGGCGGCGTCCCGCCATGCTGGCGGGTCTGCTTACCTATGGCGTCGGCACCCTGCTGGCGCTGCTGGCCAACCAGTTTGAAACTCTACTGCTGGCCCGGGTCATCTCGGCCTTTGGCGCCGCCGTGGGCTCCGTGGTGACCCAGACCATGCTGCGCGACAGCTATCAGGGCAGCGATCTGGCGCGGGTCTTCTCGGTGATGGGCATTGCGCTCTCACTCAGTCCGGTGCTGGGGTTGCTCAGTGGTGGTCAGCTGGCGAGCGGGTTTGGCTATCTCGGGGTGTTCAGCGGTCTGCTGGTACTGGCGGTAGGTTTGCTGCTGGTTGCCTGCTGGCAGCTGCCGGAAACCCGTCCGGCCACCAGCCAACGAGTCGCGCTCTGGCCGCTGGCGTGTCGGATGATGAAAGATGGCGGGCTCTGGCGCAGTGCCATGCTGGTGGCCCTGTTCAACACCATGCTGTTTGGCTACTACAGTCTGGCGCCGTTCCTCTTTGCCGGATTGGGATTGAGCACCGGCGAGTTTGGCTATTCGGGGATCTTGCTGGCGCTGGCGACTCTGCTCGGCAGCCTGCTCAACAAGCATCTGCTGGGGAGGGGGTGGCTGCCGTCTTCTCTGAGTAGACTAGCTTGCGCTCTGGCGCTGGTCGCAGGGCTGCTGGTCTGGGCGAGTCAGTCCAGCCTCTGGTTCCTGTTGCCCATGATGGGTGTGGTGGTGGCCTTCGGGCTGGCTATCCCCAATGTGCTGAGTCAGGCGCTGCTGGCCTATCGTGAGGTAGCTGGCAGTGCTGGCGCCCTGTTCGGGCTTGGCTACTACCTGCTGCTCAGTCTGGGGTTGGCGGTAGCGGCCGGATTGCAGGATCTCGGCATGTTGCTGAGTGGCTGCGGTCTGTTGGCGCTGATTTGCTGCGGGCGTCGTTCCACGTGAAACGTCAGTTGCCGATAAAGCGGTAGCCAATACCGGATTCGGTCTCGATAAGCGTCGGTTGCTGGGGGTTATCCCCCAGCTTTTTGCGCAGACTGGCGATTACGATGCGCAGGTAGTGGGTGTCCTCCTTGTGGCTCGGCCCCCAGATGTCGTTGAGCAGCTGGGTCTGCATCACCAGCTTACCAGGGTGGCACACCAGCGCCTGTAACAGGGCGAACTCCTTGCGGGAGAGAGGGATCTCCTCGTCTTTCATGGTCACCTTGTGGCTGCTGACATCCAGCGTCAGGCCGCATTGGGGGAAGTGGCGCCGCTCGCCGCTGCTGACGCCAGCCCGCTGGCGCAAGAGCACACGGATGCGGGCCATCATCTCGCCGATGCCGAACGGCTTGCTCATGTAGTCGTTGGCGCCGGCATCCAGCAGCCGCACCTTCTCCAGCTCCGAATCGCGGGCCGACAGCACCAGCACCGGATTGGGGTGGTGTTCGCGAATGGCCTGCAACACCTGAATGCCATCGCCATCCGGCAGACCGAGATCGAGGATCACCAGATCGGGGTTGAGGTGGCGATACTGCTCCAGCCCTTCATTGACCCCCACCGCCTCACTCACCTGATGCCCCTCGGCAATCAGGCTGATCCGCAGAAAGCGACGGATCGCCGCTTCATCATCTATGACCAGAATGTGCGCCATCAAACCTCCGGTGAATTGAGGGCGAGCGGCAGGGATATGCGCATGCAGGTTCCGTTGCCATTGGGGCCGGAGAAGGCCCAAATCTTGCCGCCGTGGGCCTCTATCATAGCGCGGGAAATGGCGAGGCCAAGCCCGGTGCCACGGCTGCCGCAATCGCCCACCGGCTGGGTGTAGAAGAGATTGAAGATCTTCTCCCGATCCGACTCGGCGATACCGACCCCGATATCGATGATGTCGATGATAAGGTCGGGTTCGGCCACCATCACCTTGAACTCGATGGGGGTGCCTGCCGGCGAGTAGCGGGAGGCGTTGTCGAGGATGTTGACCAGCACCTGCTCGATCAGGACGCCGTGCACATAGAGCTGGGGCACATGTTGATCGAAATGGACCAGCAGCTTGTGCTGGCGCCAGGAGGAGTCGAGCCGCTTGCGGGCGCTCTCCACCAGATCTGCCAGATCGACCCAGTCCCGTTTCAGCTGGAAGTCGGGGGAGCCGATGCGGGTCATATCCAGCAGATTCTGCACATAGCTGTGCAGGCGGCGCGCCTCGTCCTGTACCGAGTGGAGCAGTTCGTTGCGATCATCCGGCGGGATCCGGTCACCATATTCCAGCAGTGTGCTGCCGGCACCCATGATGGTGGCCAGCGGCGTCTTCAAGTCGTGGGAGACCGAGGAGAGCAGGGCGGCCCGCATCCGGTCTGTTTCCGCCTGCAGCTGGCTGTCGGCCAGCCGCTCGTTGAGGTCGATCCGCGCCAGCGCGGCGCGAATGTCGGTGAGCAGCGCCTGTAGCTGATGCTCGGCAGAGGAGGAGAGCGGATTGGCCAGCGTTATGCCGATCACCAGATCATCGCTGAGGTGGTGATACTGCGCCTCGGCGGCATTGAGAGTTGCGGTGTGGGCTCCGGCGCTCTGCTTCTGGGCCAGGCACCAGTCGATGGCCGCCTTGTCGGTCTGCCCGGGCCTGTGCTTCTCGTTGCCGAGGCGGTCGTGAAAATCCTTGTCGATCACCACGGTCGGCTGGCCCAGTGCCAGCGAGATAGCTTGTGCCCCTTGTCTGAGCACCTCCTCCGGGCTGTTGGCGGTCGCCAGCCCTTGGCTGAGGGAGAGCAGGGCATTGCCCAGCTGCTGGGTCTCGCGCAGGCCGATCAGCTGTTGCCGCTGGCGGGAGGCGAGGCGCCCCGCCGTCATGCCGACGATAAGCAGCACGAACAGGGTGAGCAGGTCGCTGTGGTTGGCGACGCTCAGGGAGAAGTAGGGGGCGGTGAAGAGCAGATTGTGAGCGATAAAGCCCAGCACAGCCGCCAGCGTGGCGGGCACCAGACTGGTGGTGAGGGCAGTCGCCAGCACCCCCAGTACGAAGATGAGCGGCAACGCTGCGGGGGGCAGCCAGTAGGAGAGCCCCCATGCAATGGCCGAGGTGATCCCCATGATGGCCACCGCCAGCAGGCTGTGGTGAATATCCTTGGGTGTCGGGGAGCGCATCCCCACTCTGTGTTTCTGCTTCTCGGTATCGACCAGCGTGATTTCGAGCCCCTGCGCCTGCTTGAGCAGGTGCTGCACCAGCGAGCGACGCCACGGCGCCTTGTGCGGTTTGCCGAGCAGCAGCTGGGAGACCTGCTGCTGCTCGGCAGTTTCCAGCAGCGTATTGGCGACAGCCGGACTGGAGAGGGTCAGCACCTTGGCGCCCAACTGGGAGGCGAGCGCCAGCGCTTGCTCCACGTCGGCCGAGCGGCGGCCATTGCTGTCCACGTGCACCACCAGCCAGGGCAGCTGGCGACGCTGGGCAAAGCGGTGACCATAGCGCACCAGCGCTGCCCCGTGCTGATTGCCGAGGCAGACCATCAGCTTGCCCCGCAGCGGCAATGTGGTCTTGCCCGCTGCCTGCCATTGCAGTTGCAGATCGCCCTCCACATGGCTGGCGGCGGTCTGCATCGCCAGCTCCCGCAATGCGGTGAGATTGTTGAGGGAGAAGAAGGATTGCAGGGCAGCCTTGGCCTGATGAGGGACATAAACCTTCCCCTCGCGCAGGCGGCCGAGCAGCTCCTTGGGGGGGAGATCGATAAGGATAATGCTGTCTGCATCGAGCAGAACCTGATCGGGCAGGGTCTCTTTGACCCTGACCCCGGTGAGCTGCCACACCAGATCGTTGAGGCTCTCCAGATGCTGGACGTTGAGGGTGGTGTAGACGTCGATACCGGCGTTGAGCAGCTCCTCCACATCCTGCCAGCGCTTCTCGTGGCGGCTGCCGGGGGCGTTGCTGTGGGCCAGCTCGTCTACTACTGCGATGGCCGGTTTGCGTGCCAACAGGCCGTCGAGGTCCATCTCCTCCAGCCGCTGCTGACGGTGCATGTGGATCTTGCGTGGCTGGATGGCGAGTTTGTCGAGCAGGGCCAGCGTCTCCTGCCGGCCGTGGGTCTCCACCACGCCGATCAGGATGTCGACCCCCTCTTTGGCCTGTTCCCGCACCGCCTGCAACATGGCGTAGGTCTTGCCCACGCCGGGGGCGGCCCCGAGAAAGACTTTCAGCTTGCCCTTGTGCTCTTGCTCCAGACTTGCCAGCAGGGCGTCAGCCCTTACCTCATCACGCATGCTTATCCCTATCGAGCCAACTGCCCGCGTCGAAAATGGAGGTCAACGCCAGATCGGCAAGGAGCGCCCTCAGGCGCCCTTTTGATGATCCAGTTGCAGGTTCAGCTGGAGAATGTTGACCACCTGCGGGCCAAGGATACCAGCTTGTGTGGCCGACTTGACCTGCTCCGTCAGTTGGGCGGGATCCAGTCCACGTTCTCTGGCTACGCGATCCACCTGCGCCAGCACCGCATCGAGTGGCAGGTGGGGATCGAGGCCAGAGGCGGAACGGGTCAGCATGGCAGGAGAGCTGGTTTCAGGCTGTGCCTTGGCGGCCTGTTCGGCGAACTCCGCTCGCAGCGGTGAGCTCATCCCCAGATTGCTGGCACTACCGCCAATGGTGTTGAAATCACTGGCTGAAGGGCGGGGGTGGAAGTAGTCAGCCCGCTCGAATTTCTGTGCCAGCAGGGCGCTACCGATGAGTTGCTGCTTGCTGTCGGTCAGCTGGCTGCCGTTGGCCTGCCAGGGAAAGAGCAGCTGGGCCAGTCCGGTGACGGCCAGCGGATAACCCACGCCCAGCAGCAGGGTCAGGGTCAGCAGGGTTCTGATTGCGATCATGATGGATATGCTCCGAATTCGTTGTGTGGATGCGGACTGACCCGCATCCCGGTTATGCCGTTACACCAGACCAAGGCCGGTAATGACCAGGTCGATCAGCTTGATGCCGATAAAAGGCACCAGCAGGCCGCCGACACCGTAGATCAGCAGGTTGCGGCGCAGCAGGCTGGCGGCCGACCCCTTCAGGTCGACACCGCGCAGGGCCAGCGGTACCAGCGCTACGATGATCAGGGCGTTGAAGATGATGGCCGACAGGATGGCGCTCTGCGGGCTACCCAGCTGCATCAGGTTCAGTACCCCCAGTTGCGGGTAGGCGGCGATAAAGAGGGCCGGCAGGATGGCAAAGTACTTGGCCACGTCGTTGGCGATGGAGAAGGTGGTCAGGGCGCCACGGGTCACCAGCAGCTGTTTGCCGACCAGCACCACATCCAGCAGCTTGGTGGGGTTGGAGTCGAGATCCACCAGATTGCCCGCCTCCTTGGCGGCCTGGGTACCCTCGTTCATGGCCAGCCCCACATCAGCTTGCGCCAGCGCGGGCGCATCGTTGGCGCCGTCACCGCACATGGCGACCAGACGACCATCGGCCTGCTCCTGCCGGATATAGGCCAGCTTCTTCTCCGGCGTCGCTTCGGCGATGAAGTCATCCACCCCGGCTTCGGCGGCGATGGCGGCGGCGGTTTTCGGGTTGTCGCCGGTGATCATCACGGTACGTATCCCCATATGGCGCAGGATCTGGAAGCGGGCTTTGATTCCGGGCTTGATGATGTCCTTGAGGTAGACCACCCCCAGCAGTTTCTCCTGAGTGCAGACCAGCAGCGGAGTCCCACCCTGACGGGCGATGCTGTCGACTGACTTGAGCACCAGCTCAGGTACCGCCTTGCGGTCGAGGCTGAGGTAGTTCAGCACGGCATCTACCGCCCCCTTGCGATATTGATGACCGTTGCGATCCAGTCCGCTCAGCCGGGTTTCGGCGCTGAAGGGGACCACCTTGTCGCTCTCCAGCTGACTCGGCTTGGCCATGCTCTTGCTGGCCAGAGTCAGGATAGATTTGCCCTCCGGGGTGTTGTCACCCAGCGAGGCCAGCATGGCGGCTTGTGCCAGCAGGGCGGGGTCGACACCCGGTGCCGGGATCAACTCGTCGGCCATCCGGTTGCCGAAGGTGATGGTGCCGGTCTTGTCCAACAGCAGGGTGCGCACGTCACCGGCCGCTTCCACGGCACGGCCAGACTTGGCGATGACGTTCAGCTTCACCAGTCGATCCATACCGGCAATGCCGATGGCGGAGAGCAGGCCGCCGATGGTGGTCGGGATCAGGGTGATAAAGAGAGCGATCAGGTAGAGACGCGGGACCTGGGTGCCGTTGTAGTCGAGGAACCAGGGCAGAGTGGCGACCACCAGCAGGAAGATCAGGGTCAGGCCCACCAGCAGGGCGTCGAGCGCCATCTCGTTGGGGGTCTTCTGGCGCTTGGCCCCTTCCACCAGTGCGATCATCCGATCCAGCGTGCTCTCGCCCGGATTGTTGCTGACGCGCACCCAGATCTCGTCGGAGACGACCGTCGTGTTGCCGGTCACGCCGCTGCGGTCGGTACCCGACTCGCGGATGACGGGGGCGGATTCGCCAGTGATGGCGGCTTCGTTGACCGAGGCGATGCCGGCGATTACTTCACCGTCGGCAGGGATCATCTCGCCGCTGCGTACCAGCACCAGATCACCCTTCATCAGGCTGGTGGCGGGTACCCATTCACCCTGACCATCTTTGGCATTCGCCACCCGGCGGGCCTTGAGCTGGCTCATACCAGCTTTCAGGCTGTCGGCGCGGGCCTTGCCGCGCCCCTCGGCCAGGGTTTCCGCGAAGTTGGCAAACCAGAGAGTCAGCCAGAGCCAGGCGGTCAGCTGCCAGGCCAGCGAGGGGGCAACCCCCGAGAAGGGCTGCCCCAGCAGGGACTCCACGGTCGCCATGACTGCGGCCAGCCAGAGGGTGAACAGGATGGGACTGCCAAACAGCGCCTTGGGATTGAAGCGATAAAGGGCCTCAACCATTGCCTGGATGATCTGTGATTTCTGTTTGTTGCCCTTCACCAACATGGTGTCGGTGCTCATTGCAGTGGACTTGCTCATTGGAAAGCTCCCAGCATCAGATAGTTGGCCATTGGCATCCGGATGGTGATCGACAGGGTCAGGTTCATCAGAATGCACCTCCGATCAGACTCAGATGTTCAGCCACCGGGCCCAGTGCCAGCACCGGCAGGAAGGAGAGGCCACCTATCAGTAGGACGGTGATAATCAGCAGGGCAACGAACAGCGGGCCGCTGATGGGGAAGTCCCCTTCGCTCGTCTCCTGACGGGGCGCACGGGCCAGCTGACCGGCGATGGCCAGTACCGGAATGATGTAGCCGAAGCGACCGAGCAGCATGGCCAGACCGATGGCGATGCACTGCCAGTTGTCACCGGCGGCAAAACCGGCGAAGGCGGAGCCGTTGTTGCCGGCAGCCGAGGCGTAGGCATAGATGAGGCGTGACAGACCGTGCGGGCCATCATGGCCGATGATGGTGCTGGCATCCGGCATCAGCAGGGTGACACCACCGATCACCAATACCCCGACCGGCATGACCAGCATGCTGGCGACCACCCACTTCATCTCGGTGATACCGAGCCGTTTGCCCAGATAGGTCGGGGTACGTCCCACCATCAGGCCGCACAGGAACACGGTCAGCAGCACGAACAGCATCATGCCGTAGATACCGGAGCCGACCCCGCCGAAGATGACCTCACCCAGCAGCATGTTGATCATGCCCACCATGCCGCCGAGCGGAGTAAAGCTGTCGTGCATGGCGTTGACGGCACCGTTGGAGGCGGCAGTAGTCGCCACTTCCCAGATGCTGGAGAGCACAGGGCCGAAGCGGCTCTCCTTGCCTTCCCAGTTGCCAGTCATGTTGCTGGCGTCAGTGATGAGTTGGGCGAGGGTGTGATCCGGTTTCAGCTCCTGTGAGAGGGAGACGAAGAGCCCCAGCATCAGCATGAGGGTCATGGCACCGAGAATGGCGCGGCTGTGGGCCATGTCCTTCACATAGCGGCCCAGAGTAAAGACCATGGCGGCGGCGATGGTGAGCAGGGCGACCATCTCCAGCCAGTTGGAGAGGGCTGTCGGGTTCTCGAACGGATGTGCCGAGTTGATGCCGAAGAAGCCGCCGCCGTTGGAGCCAAGCTGCTTGATGGCGATCTGCGAGGCCGCCGGGCCGAGGGGCAGCAGCTGCTCCTGACCCTCCACACCGTGGAACGGCAGATAGGCGGAGAGGCTTTGCGGAACACCTTGCCATACCAGCACCAGCGCCATGATCAGCGCGATGGGTAGCAGCACATAGAGGCAGAAACGAACCAGATCCTGCCAGAAGTTGCCAAGGTTGATGGTCTGCTGACGGGCGATACCGCGGAACAGGGCAATGGCGACGGCAGCGCCCGTCCCTGCGGAGACGAAGTTCTGGGTGGTCAGCCCCACCATCTGGCTGAAGTAGGAGAGGCTGGCCTCACCGGAATAGGCTTGCCAGTTGGTGTTGGTCATAAAGCTGACTGCGGTGTTGAAGGCGAGTTGCCAGCTCAGACCCGGCAGTTGTTGCGGGTTGAGGGGCAGCAACCCCTGCGCCATCAGGATCAGGAACAGCAGACCGAAACCGGCGCCGTTGAAGGCCAGCAGGCTGAGGGCGTAGGACTTCCAGTCCTGCTCCCGTCCATCGGTGCCACAGCAAGCCAGCGTGGCGCGCTCGACCGGTGCCAGCCAGCGGATTTTGCCTTCAAATACCCGGTAGATGTAGTTGCCCAGCAGCGGTGCCGGCAGCAGAACCAGCAGCACGAAGGCCACCGGATAGATAATTTCTTGCTGCATATAGGTAGTCCCTCACTCGTGACTGCGCGTGAGTGCGCGCATCAGATAGGCCATCAAGGCGAGGACGAGCAGCAGATATAGCCAATTCATATCGACTCCATTGAGATAATTAGCTGCGAGAGCCGATGTAAGATCATATCGACTCTGTTGGTGTCATTGACGCTGAAAAGGGTATGTAAAACAGGCGTAAAGGCGCCATAAAGCGCCATGTGGCAGGCGTAAAATCGGCGTAAAGAACGACGGATTTGCGAGAGAAATGGCGAGGAGTGATCAAAAAACCCGGCCTGAGCCGGGTTTGGGTGAAGGGGTTACATGGCTGTAGACGCCGGCTGCTCGTGACAGGCCAACTTCATCTGCCCTTAGCGCATAGTGACGAACTCTTCCGCGCTGGTCGGATGGATAGCAACGCAGTTGTCGAAGTCCGCCTTGGTGGCCCCCATCTTCATGGCGACGCCAAAGCCTTGCAGGATCTCGTCCATGGCAAAGCCGATACCATGCAGACCGACCACCTTCTCTTCCGGGCCGACACAGACCAGCTTCATCCGGGTGGGCTGGCGATGCTGGGTCAGTGCCGAGTACATGGCGGTGAACTGGCTGCGGTAGACCTTCACCTGGTCCTCGCCGTATTCGGCGATAGCTTCAGGTTCGGTCATGCCGATGGTGCCGATGGGCGGGTGGCTGAACACCACGGTCGGTACCAGATCGTAGTTGAGGTGCTCGTTCGGCTTGTTGTTGAACAGCCGTTCGGAGAGGCGACGGCCCGCAGCGACGGCCACCGGGGTGAGCTGGATGCGACCCGTGTTGTCACCCACTGCATAGATGTTGGCGACGGCGGTGTTCTGGAACTTGTCGGTCGGGATAAAGCCCTTCTCGTCCAGCGTGATGCCAGCGGCAGCCAGATTGAGGTTGTCGGTAGCCGGTACCCGGCCGATGGCCCAGATCAGGCAGTCGACGGTGAGATGGCGGCCATCTTCCAGTTGCAGGGTCAGGCTGTTGTCAGCGTTCTTGAGCACGGCTTTGGGAATGGCGTGGGTGTGCAGCTTGGGCCCTTCCTGCGCCATGATTTCGACCAGTGTCTCGTGGATCATGGGGTCGAAGTTGCGCAGCGGTGCGTGCTTGCGCACCACCAGATGGGTCTCTGAGCCGAGTGCCTGCATCACCCCGGCGATCTCGACTGCGATGTAGCCAGCTCCAACCACGGCAACCCGCTTGGGCTGGCTTTGCAGGTCAAAGAAACCGTCGGAGTCGATACCCAGCTCGGCACCCGGGATGGCCGGAATTTCCGGGCGGCCACCGGTAGCGATCAGGATATGATCGGCCGTGTAGTGCTCGCCATTAACCTCGATGGTGTTGCTGCTGACGAAGCGGGCGAAGCCCTTGATGACGGTGATCTGGTTCTTGCCCAGCACGTTCTGATAGGACTGGTGAATGCGGCCTATGTAGGCCTGGCGGGACTCGACCAGCTTGGCCCAGTTGAAGTGGTTGAGGGTGGTGTCAAAGCCGTAGTCGGCGCCATATTTCAGGGCATCGGCGATCTGGCCTGCATACCACATAGCCTTCTTCGGTACGCAGCCTACGTTGACGCAGGTTCCACCCAACTCTTTGGCTTCAATCAGGGCAACTTTCTTACCGTACATGGCAGCCCGGTTGGCAGAAGCAATACCGCCGCTGCCGCCGCCGATGGCGATATAGTCAAAATGCTGTGCCATTGCGAGGTTCTCCGCTCATTAAGAATGCAATCACAGCATGATGGGGATAAAGCGGCTGGCTCACAAGAGCCAGCACTCAGTTATGTTGGATCGGCAGGCGAATATGGAACTGGGCGCCCTGGCCCGGTTCGCTGGCACAGCTGATACGGCCTTTCAGCAGTTGCACCACCAGGTTGTAGATGATGTGGGTGCCCAGACCGCTGCCACCCTGACCCCGCTTGGAGGTGACGAAGGGATCGAAGATGCGCGGCAAGATTTCGGGCGGGATGCCGCGGCCATTGTCCGAATAGTCGATAAACAGCTCCTCTCCCTGCTGTTCCACCTTGATGGTGATCTTCTTCGGTTTGTCCCAGTTGTCGAACCCGTGGTTGATGGAATTGAGGATCAGGTTCGAGTAGATCTGGGTAAAACTGCCCGGGAAGGAGAATATAGACAGCTTGGGATCGCACTGGATATCCACTTCGCACTGGCTCTTCTTCAGTTTGTGGCCAAGCGAGACCACCACCTGATGGAGGTTGTCGGCGAGGCTGAAGTTGTAGCGTGCTTCCGATGACTGGTCGACCGCCACCTGCTTGAAGCTGGCAATCAGCTCGGAGGCGCGCCGCAGGTTGCTCTGCAGCAGCTGCATCGACTCGTCGAGGTTGACGGTGAACTCGTTGAGATAGGAACGCGACAGCTGTTTTGACTCTATATGAGATTTGAAATCGGCAACCCGTTCCTGCAGGTAGGAGGAGGCGGTCACACTGATGCCGATTGGGGTATTGATCTCGTGTGCCACCCCGGCCACCAGCGAGCCGAGGGAGGCCATCTTCTCCGACTCCACCAGGGTTTGCTGGGCTTGTTTCAGGTCGTCGTACGCCTTGCCCAGCTGGTTGTTGGCTTCGCTCAGGCTGCGGGTACGCTCCACCACTTTTCCTTCCAGCTGCTCGTTGAGCTGGATTATCTCCCGCTCGACCTTTTTCAGCTGGGTGATGTCGTAGCCGAAGCCGATCTGGTACTTGAGGTTCGGCCCTTCATAGAAGGGTACGAAGGTCCACTGCAGCACCAGCTCGTGGGCCTGCTGGTCATGCATGATGACCTCTTTGTCCGCCAGTGAACCTTCCGCCGCCAGAATATCGTTCAGCTCTTCCCGTTGCGCCGGGCTGACAAAGAGATCCAGCCAGTTGTGTTGCAACAGCTCCTGCTGGTGGTAGCCGGTCAGCAGTATGGCTGCCGGGTTGATGCTGGCGATGGTCAAGTCTGGTTCCATGCAGCAGATGACCATGTTGGCGGAGTTGATCAGGGTGGCGGAGAAATCCCGCTCCTGTTGCAGCTGTTCCACCGCCTGATGACGAGCGACCAGCTCGTCACGTAGCCGGGTGCGCATCTGGTTGAGGGTGGATACCAGGGTATCCAGTTCGTCGGGTTTCTTGCGCGGCTGCGGGCGGCCTTCCAGCTCCAGCGCCATGTCGAGCCGATCGAGGTTGAACTTCTGGGCGTAGTTGGCGATGCGGTTGATGTGCCTGACCACCAGATAGTAAATGATGATCAGGATACAAAATGAGACCACCAGGGTCTTGATGGTCTGGCTGACCATGATCAGCACTGACTTCTCAATCAGACGCTGGTAAATCTGCTCCAGCGACGCGGCGACAAACAGCTTGCCGACAATTTCCCCCTGATAGGTGAGATTGAACTCCTGGGAGATGTCATAGCTTTCCCGTTCCACTCCCTGGGTCAACAGTGGCACTTCGGAGTTGCCGAGCATCTCCTTGACCATCACAAACTGCATGTTGGGCAGGTTCATGATCCCTTCGATCTGCACTTTGACCTGCTCCTCATCGAGGTTCCACAAGCTGGCGGCAATAGGTTGCAAAAAGGAGGCTTCGATCTGGCCGATGCTGTCTTCGATGACAGCGACATCCTTGCGGTAATCCCAGGCGAGTTGCAGCACCGTGATGATCATCGCCAATACGGTACTACACACCAGAATATAGGAGAGCAGGCGGTATGAGAGTCCGTTGCGGCCTACGGCCTCGGCGGTCTTGGAGATGAGTCCTGACATGGCGTCCTTGCGGTCTGGATGTTGTGTTTTTTAGTTTAACTGCTTCATGGACTTATGTCGTCTTTCCTGCGAACCATAAAAAAGGCCCCTTATCGAGGCCTTGGTAAGTCATTGATGATCAGTGTCCGCTGTTTGCCTTGGGCGGAATGGTTTCATCGAATATCGGCAACGGTTTGTGCTCGGAGGCCAGATAGGTGTAGATCACCGGCAGCACGAACAAGGTAAACAGAGTACCGATGGCAAGGCCTGCCACGATGACGATACCGATGCTGAACCGTTGTGCTGCACCGGCGCCAGTGGCGTAGAGCAGCGGGATCAGACCGGCGATCATGGCGGCCGTGGTCATCAGGATCGGACGCAGACGCACCTTAGCGGCTTGCATCACGGCTTCCATCCGGTTCATGCCACGCAGTAGCTGCTCTTCCTTCGCCACTTCACAGATCAGGATACCGTGCTTGGTAATCAGACCCACTAGCGTGATCAGGCCCACCTGGGAGTAGATGTTCATGGTCGCCAGCCCCCATGCCAGGGCAATCAGCGCTCCGCTGATGGCGAGCGGTACAGAGACCATGATGACCAGCGGGTCACGCACCGACTCGAACTGGATTGCCAGCACCAGGAAGATGATCGCCAGTGCCAGTGCGAAGGTGGCATAGAGCGCATTGCCTTCGGTAACGAACTGACGGGCTTCACCCATGAAGTCGTAACGATAGCCTTGCGGCAGCTTCTCGTCGGCGGTGGTCTGGAACCAGTTGATCGCATCACCCATGGCCACGCCCGGAGCCGGAACGGCACCTATGGTGGCCGAGTTCAGCTGGTTGAAGTGGGGCAGGGCGCGGGGCTCGCCAACCACTTCAATGGTGATCAGGCTGCCGAGGGGGATCGATTTGCCATCTGCGGCTCGCACGTAATAGCCCTTGATGGACTCCGGATTGAGACGGTATTTGCGCTCGACCTGCGGGATCACCTCGTAGGAGCGGCCATCCAGGTCGATACGGTTGACGTAACCGTCCGCCATCATGGTGCCCATGGTGATACCGATATCCTGCATGGTGATGCCGTAGGCACCCGCCTTGTCCTTGTCGATGCGGATCTTCATGGTGGCGGAGTCGTAGTTCAGATCGAGATCCGAATAGACGAACTGACCGTTACTCTGCGCCGCGGCCAGAATTTCACCGGCCACCAGGAACAGGCTTTCGAAGCTGTTCGGGGTGGTGATGACGAACTGGATCGGCAGACCACTCGATGCTCCCGGCAGTTCCGGGAACTGGAAGGTGGTGATGGCCATACCCGGGATGTCTTTCACCAGATTGGCGACCCGATCCAGCACCTCTTTCTGGCTCGCTTCACGTTGGCTCCAGGGCACCATGGAGGCGATACCGAACGCCTGGTTGGCGTTGAACACCCCTGAGAAGACCTGGGAGAAGGCGATCTCGGGCTGCTCGTCCAGGATCTTGTTCACATCCGCCATGGTGTTTTCGATGTAGTCCAGGTTGGCGTTGGACGGTGCGGTACCCAGCACGGCCATTACCCCCTTGTCCTCTGACGGTGCCAGTTCGCTCGGGATGAACTTGAACAGCAACGGCAGGCTGGCGAACACGATGACGGCGAACACCACGATGACGGGGCGCTTTTTCATCACGGCGTGCAGCATGCTGTCGTAGCGATCGGTCATCCGTTCCAGCAGGTGGTGGACCGTGCTCTCGAATTTGCCCGGTTGCTCGTTGGCCTTGAGCATCTTGGAACACATCATCGGTGACAGGGTCAGGGCGATGATGCCCGAGACGAACACGGCACCTGCCAGGGTCAGGGCAAACTCCTTGAACAGGGAGCCGGTGATGCCCCCCATCAGGGCGATAGGTGCGTATACCGCCGCCAGGGTGACCGTCATGGCGATAACCGGCACCGCAATTTCACGGGTACCGATAATGGCGGCCCGGAACGGCTCTTCACCTTCTTTGATATGGCGGTCGACGTTCTCCAGCACCACGATGGCGTCATCCACCACCAGACCGATCGCCAGCACCATCGCCAGCAGGGTCATCAGGTTTATCGAGAAGCCGAACATATCCATCATCATCACCACGCCGATAAGACTGAGCGGAATGGTGATGATCGGGATGATGACCGCGCGGAACGAGCCGAGGAACAGGGTGATGACCACCAGAACGATGGCGGCTGCCTCCAGGATGGTCTTGATAACCTCGTGGATGGACTCGTTGATCGCCACGGTGGAGTCATACATCACGTTGAGACGCATGGTGCTCGGCATATTGCGCTCAAGGCTCGGCAGCAGTGCCAGCACATCGCGGGCGATGTTGATGGGGTTGGCTGTCGGGGCGGCGTTGACCGCCATGACTACTGCTTCGCGACCGTTGGCGCTGGCACGATAGACATCATGGCTCTTCTCGAGGGTTACCTTGGCGATGTCCGCCAGCCGGATCACCTTGCCGTCGCGGGTGGCCACCACCAGTCGCTTCAGCTCGTCGACATCCTTGACCTGGGTCTCGGCATTGCCGTTGAACAGCGTGAAGTAACCAGTCGCCTGACCAGTTGCGGACTGATAGTTGTTGCTGTTGAGCACCGTCATCACATCGCTGGCAGTCAGGTTGAAGGCCGCCATCTTGGCCGGATCCAGCCATACCCGCAGGGCAAACTCGACACCGCCGTAGAGGTCAACCTTGGAGACCCCGCCGACAGTAAAGAGCTGTGGCTTGATAACCCGCTCCAGATAGTCGGTGATCTGGCTGGAGTTGAGCTCCGGGCTGGTAAAGCCGAGGTAGAGCACCGCCGTGGTTGAACCAGTGGAGGAGGTGACCGAGGGGTCTTCCGCCTCTTTCGGCAACTGAGAGCGCACCGAGTTCACCTTCGCCAGTATATCGGACAGCGCGGCGTTGGGGTCGGTATTGAGCTTCATGTATGCAGTGATGGTGGAGCTACCCAGCTGGCTGGAGGAGGTCATGAAGTCGATGTTGTCGGCTTGCGCGACCGCCTGTTCCAGCGGCTGGGTGATGAACCCCTGGATCAGATCAGAACTGGCGCCATAGTAGCCAGTGCTGACGGTGATCACCGTGTTGGTCACCTCGGGGTATTCCCGTACCTGCATCTTGAAGATGGCCTGAAAGCCCAGCAAGGCGATCAGGAAGCTGAGCGAGATCGCCAGCACAGGCCGTTTTATAAATATGTCAGTAAATCGCATCGCAGATCTCCGCGCTTACAGCATCGGGGTTTGTGCCGGAACGGCCAGGGCATCGTTCTCGACCACATGAACCTTGGTGTCGTTGCTCAGGCGAACCTGACCCGACAGTACGATCTGGTCACCGGCCTGGATGCCAGAGAGCACATGCACATCGTTGCCACGGCGCTCACCTGCCTTGACGACTACCTGCTTGGCTCGCAGCACTTTCACCTTGTTACCCTCTTTGTCTGTCTCTTCGCCCTCTTTGAGCACGTAGACATTCTGGCCGTAAAGGGTGAATGAGATGGCTGTTTGCGGGATCACAATCTGATCTTTCACCGTCGGCAGAATGATGCTGGCGCGGGCGAACATACCGGAACGCAGCTGACCGTCGTTGTTCGGAATGTCTGCTTGTACCTGGATCAGGCCGCTCTGGAAGTTGACCGCAGGCTCGATGGCGGTGATGTGACCGTCAAACTGGGTTTGCGGATAAGCATCTACATTAATCTTGATGGTCTGGCCCAGCTTGATTTTGGAGATATCGGTCTGGGGCACGGTGAAGCGCAGGCGCATCACGCTGGTATCCTCCAGGCGCACGATATCTGTGCCTGGCTGCAGATACTGACCGAGGAACACATTGCGCAGGCCGACCACGCCGCTAAAGGGCGCGCGCACTTCACGACGGGCAATGGTCGCCTTCAGACTCTCGATATCCGCTTCCAGCGAACGATAGGCCGCTTCGGCTTCATCCAGCTGCTCTTTGGAGATGGAGCTGGTCTTGTAGAGGTTCTGGAAACGATCGAACTTGGCTTTTGCCGCCGGTAGCTTGGCCTGGGAGGCACGCAGATTGGCACGCTCCACGGTGGAGTCCAGGCTCAGCAGCAGCTGGTCTGCCTTGACCGGTTTGCCTGACTCGAAGGTGATGGCGTCAATGGTACCTGCCAGTTCGGTGGAGAGGGTCACCCCCTGATTCGGCTCGATGAAGCCGATCGCTTCGATGGTCGGTACCCAATCCTGCGCCTTGGTCACCATAGCGGTGACGGGGAACTCGGGTTCCGGCCGGTTGGCCATGTACTGGGCAATCATCTTCTGTTTGAACAAATTGAAGCCGATGACGCTGCCAAACAAGGCGATCGCTATCAGCAACATAATGGCCATCCACTTTTTCATGAACAGGCTCCTGAGGTGGAAAGATTGGGGGATAAAATGGCATTCCAGCTGGCCCGGATCGCGGTTTCCAACTGCGATTCGGTCAGCGTGATGTTGTGAACCCTGCACTGCAGGGCCAGATGCATGACACTGTCCAGACTCAACACCTGGAGTGCCCGTATCGGTAAATCAATAAACAATCCTTGTTCAACGCCCTGTTCAAAAAATCGGTCAAGAGGCTCCCAGGCAGCCAGAATGACAGGATTGGTCTCCAATTCTGCCCCTAGCGGAGAGCTCTCGTACTGCAATTTGCACCGGATAGCGTTGGGTTCGTTAACAAAAATGGCATGAATATTGAGCCATAATTGGCGAAATTGTTGAAATGAAACTTTATCGATTGCTACATCGGCCATGACCATGGGCACACACTGCAAGATAGTGTGCTGGTGCAGTTGCCGGATCAGATCATCCTTGTCGCCGAAGTAACGATAGATGGTGCCGGTGGCAACATTGGCCTTCTTGGCGACTTCTGCAATCGACAGACCATGAAAACCCCGTTCACCCAGCACCTCATGGGCCGCGTTGAAGATGCTCTCTTTTTTATCCAGAATCATCAGTGTGACTTTCGATTGAATGAACGTTCATTCATTCTAGATGGGCATCAAATCAAGTCAAGGCAGCAAGGCGATTTGCGACTGCGATCTGCCCCTTTTTGGCTGTCAGCAGGGGAATAGTGGAAGAAAAGTGCGCAATGTGCTTGAAAAAACAACGAACGGTGTTTCGGTGACAGAAAAGTGTAGACAAACCAGCAACCATCATTAATAATGCGCCCCGTTCGACAGCGTAGCGCCCGTAGCTCAGCTGGATAGAGCGCTGCCCTCCGGAGGCAGAGGTCACAGGTTCGAATCCTGTCGGGCGCACCATCAAAAGTGCGTCGGTTAAACGGGCGTTGTTGTGGAACGAAAACAGCTGTGGTGGCTGTAGCTCAGTTGGTAGAGTCCCGGATTGTGATTCCGGTTGTCGTGGGTTCGAGCCCCATCAGCCACCCCATTTTACAGCTTGTCAGGTACGCGAAGGTGGCGGAATTGGTAGACGCGCTAGCTTCAGGTGTTAGTGCCCCCCGGGTGTGAGGGTTCGAGTCCCTCTCTTCGCACCATACTTGCTGTATGACGAGGATGACCATCAGGTCGTCTTTGTTTTTTGAAGTAAACTATTTTGAAAGAAATAGCCTCGGTGATTAGCGCAGTCCGGTAGCGCATCTGGTTTGGGACCAGAGGGTCAAAGGTTCGAATCCTTTATCACCGACCACATTTAGAAAAACCTCGCTTCGGCGAGGTTTTTTGCTTTCCGGCCTTTACTGCGCCTGCACGCTTTCTCTGTTACGTCTGTTTACACTCTATCAGGGCAGAGTGCCCCACCTTTCGGTTATGCTTCAGCCTCGAGTCACTGACAAACGGATGTCATCGGCCCATTTCAGGCATTTTCCATGAATAACAAAATTTCCCTTGCTTGCTCTCCCGCCCTGCTGGTCGCCTTGTTGCTGGGAGGATGTACCATCAAGCCGCCATCAACCGATGAAATGATGGACTCAATCGCTTCGATACCGTCGGAGGACCGGGTGCTTTCCCCCTTGCTGACCAGCGGTGATTTTTGCGTTGCGGTGTCCCAACAGAAGGTGTTGGCACAACCTTGCAGCGGAAAAGACGATCAACTGTTCGAGTGGGATCTGGGTGAGTTGCGTCTGCAGGATCTCTGTTTGCAAGCCAAAAACGACAGCGAAGTGATGCTGGCATCCTGTGACGGTCAGGCGCAGTGGGAGTGGCAGAAAGACAGGCTGTTCAATAGCAAGGTCTCCCGCTGCCTCGATGTGGCCGGGCGACGTCATACCCCCGGCACGCCGCTGCGGCTGGCCGAATGCTACGGCGGGGCGAACCAGAGCTTCAGCTGGCAGCGGCCCAATCCCTGGCTGGAAACCCTGAAAAAACAAAGCCTCACATGGTGAGGCTTTGTTGAATCTGATGTCGGGCTGAAGAGGCTCAGGCTGCGCTGACGTTCTCCAGCTTGAACAGCTTCTCCAGATAGACGGCGACGCCATCTTCGTCAGAGGTGAGGGTCTGCTCATACTCCGGCAGTGCCATTTTCAGGCGGTCATGGGCGTTGCCCATCACGATACCGCGTCCCACCATGGTCAACATCTCGAAGTCGTTCATGCCATCGCCGAAGGCGATCGCCTCCGACATATCGAACCCGTTCTGCTCCAGCACGGCACGCACCGCATTGCCCTTATGCACCCCGGCGTGCATCACTTCGAGACAGTCCGGCAGGGAGAAGGTGACATTGAGCTGATCGCCATAGCGTTGGTTGAGGTGCGCCTCGATCTTCAGCAGCTTTTCGTGGTCACCGATGTAGAACACCTTGTTGATCTGCTCTTTCGGTTCCTGCTTCAGGTCATCGACCAGACGGTAGGTGAACCCTGACTCGTCGTGGAACTGCAGCAACCAGGGCAGCTCCTCTTCCACCACCCAGTCATCACCCTGATAGACATTGAGGTGGATAGAGGGGTCGCGCTCCAGCGCAATCAGTTCGGCGGCGATCTCGGTCGGCAGCGGCTGGTTGAAAATCAGCTGATCCTGTTTGTCATGGACCACGGCGCCATTGGAGGTAATGAGGTAGATGTCCATCCCCAGCGCATCGCGGAAGCTGCGAACGTCAACGTGATGACGGCCGGTGGCGACCACGAATTTCACACCTTGTTCTACCAGGCGGTGCAGGGTATCCCGGGTACGGGGAGAGATCTGGTGCTGCTTGTTGAGCAGAGTGCCATCGAGATCGGATACAACTACCTTGAACATCATTACCTCGGCATCGATTGAAAACAGGGGCAGTTTACCTTAGCCCGCACTGTCACCCCATTTATTTAGGGTTACAAAAAATAGCCAGCTCAGAAGCGGGCGAAAAAGTCGACCATCGCGGTCAGGGCGGGCTGGCGTTTGTCATCGGATTCGATAAACAGTTCGTGCCAGGCTCCCTCGATGCGCAGCGGTTTGCCCCCTTCGCACTTGGCAATGGTGCAGAAGCGATCCTGCGCGGCATTGTCCACCACGCTGTCGCTGCCAGCTTGCAGCACCAGCAGAGGGGTTTTGATGGCGCCCGCATCGGCGATGGCGGCATCGGCACCAGTGATCCCCTGATAAATCCAGTGGGCGGTCGCGCCACCCAGCTTGATCTGCGGGTGCTGTTCGTAGATTTGGCGGAACGCCTGATAGCGGGACTGGCTGTGAGTCAGCTCGTTATCGGCAAAGCCGTGATCCTGATAGGCGCCCTGACCTGGGCCGTAGGGAGGTTCGCCAATCCAGCCGCCGACCGTGCCTATGGTGGTGGCCAGTCCCTTGGCCAGCCACTTGGGCAGACCGCCGAGATTGATGCCCAGCATGGGGGAGGAGAGCACGGCCGCCTTGATATCATCGGGCCAGCGTTCCAGATAGCGGGCCGAGATGGCGCCGCCCATGGAGTGGGCCAGCAGGAACAGCTTGGCAGGCTGGTCCGCCATGATTATCTGGTCGTGAAACTGCTTCAGATCGACAACATAATCGTCGAACTGGTCGACATATCCCTTCTGCGGGTCATCCAGCATCCGGTCGGACATCCCCTGACCGCGATGGTCGATAAGGTAGAGGCTGTAGCCCTGACGCCAGAGATCCCACGCTAGCTCCTGATACTTGAGGTAGCTCTCGACCCTGCCATTGACGATCAGGATGGCGCGATCGACCTTGGCTTGCCGTAGCGCAGCATAGCGGATGGTCACCCCATCCTTGCCCTTGAACTCCCCTTCAACCGCATGCTGGCGCCAGAAGTCGGGCAGGGTTTGCTGGTAGAGGCTGGGTACATCGGCTTCGCTGGTGAGCTGATAGGTATTGGTCACGGCAAGGGCTCCGGCAGAAAACAGGGTCAGGGCCAACAGGGAAAGAGAGAGGGGTTTCATCAGGCACA
This sequence comes from Aeromonas sp. 600527, assembly GCF_049175415.1. NCBI lineage: Bacteria > Pseudomonadati > Pseudomonadota > Gammaproteobacteria > Aeromonadales > Aeromonadaceae > Aeromonas > Aeromonas sp. 600527. Next base: position 52,082 of record NZ_JAAKVA010000019.1, read on the forward strand.
CTCCTGTTGCCAATGGTGATAAAGGGCGGCGATATCCCCCGAGCAGAGTAGCGCCATGCTGGCTTGCAAGCGGGGCAGGGGCCAGTCCCACCACTGCATCTCTTGCAGCATGAGGATCTGCTCATCGCTGAAACGGCGGCGGATCGGTTGGGCCGGGTTGCCGCCGACTATGGTGTAAGGGGCCACATCCCTGGTCACCACGGCGCGGGTGGCGATGACGGCGCCGTCACCTATGGTGATGCCGGGCATGATCATCGCTTCCGAGCCGATCCAGACATCGTTGCCAATCCGGGTGTCTCCCTTGCGCAGAAAGCCGCTGCGGGCCCCTTCGCCAAAGGTGTCGGGGTTGAACGGGAAGGTGGAAACCCAATCCAGCCGGTGGCCCTGATTGCCCGCCAGCATGAAGGTGGCGCCCGAGCCGATGGAGCAGAACTTGCCGATGATCAGCCGATCCACCTCGCCCCAGAGGCCGCTCTCCCAGGTGTCGCGGGTCGAGCCATCGCCGAGCAGGTAACGGACGCAGTGATCCTCGAACGGCTTGCCGTGGTAGTAGCCGGAGTAGTAGCTGTAGTCGCCGGCCTCTATGTTCGGGTTGGTCAGGTGATCCCGGATGATTTGCGATTCCAGCCAGCTGCCAAAAGGGTTCTCCATCACTCCTCCTGTAGGTCGTCCTGCTCGCTCTGCTGCGCCCACCCTTTGCGGGTCAGCTGCATCCGCTGCCACCACTCTTCGTCCGCCAGAATTTCACCGGCCGGGCCGAGCTGGGGGTAGGGCATTTCTTTCTCTTTGCAGAGCTGGGCATAGATAGGATAACCCCCCTCGAACAGGATGCTGTTCTGCTCCTCCAGCGTGAGCGGGCAGCCGCGCTGATAGCAACCGGCCAGCTCGCGCTGACGCTGCGCTTCGTAGAGGATGGCGGCGGCAGCCACCGAGACGTTGAGGGACTGCACCATGCCCACCATGGGAATGACGATATGGTGGTCGGCCAGCGCCAGCGCCTCTTCACCGATGCCGTGTTTCTCCTGACCCACCAGAATGGCGGTCGGTTTGGTGTAGTCGATAGCGCGAAAATCGACGGAGCTGTCGGAGAGGTGAGTCGCCAGGATCTGCATGCCGGAGGCTTTCAGCTCGGCAACGGCGCTGCCGATGTCCGGGTGCAGTTTTACATCCACCCAGTTCTGGCTGCCGCGGGCGGTGCCCTTGCGCTTGTGGATCCAGGTTTTGGGCCAGACGGCGTGTACCCGGTGGATGCCGATGGCATCGGCGGTACGCACGATGGCGGCCAGATTGTGGGGTTTATGGACCTCTTCCATGCAGACGGTCAAATCGAGCTGACGCTGGGCCAGCATGTCGGTGATGCGCTTGAAGCGTTCGGGGGTCATGGCTTGTCTCTATAAAAGCAGCAGGCGGCTTGCGCCGCCTGTGTTCAGTTCTTCTGTCGGCTCACCTTGAGCACGTTGGGCATCACGCGGATCTTGCGCATGATGTTGGCCAGGTGGATGCGGCTCTTGGTTGTGATGAGCAGGCTGACCTGATAGACCCGGCCATCCTTCTCTTCGGTGCTGATGGCGTGAATGTTGGCGCCGGTGGCGGCAATCACGTTGGCCAGCTCGGCCAGCGCACCCTGATGGTTGATGATCTCGATGCTGATACCGGTGCGGAACTCCTGCTCCTGCTCCTTGTCCACTTCCCACTGCACTGGCAGGTACTTGTCCGGCTCCTTGCTGTAGCCCTTGATGTTGCGGCAGGCTTCCTGGTGGATCACCAGACCCTTGCCCGGACTGATATGGGCGATAATGGCATCTCCCGGGATGGGGCGGCAGCAGTTGGCGAAGGTGACCAGCATGCCGTCGGCACCCTTGATCGGCATCTTCTTGCTGCTGGACTTGGGTTGCTCTTCCGGCGGCAGTTCATCCCCCAGCATGCGGCGCGCCACCATGACACTCATGGCGTTGCCGAGGCCCACATCGGCCAGCAGTCCCTGCAGATTCTCATGTTTGGTATCGGCGAGCACCTGCTTGATGCGCGGCTCGGGGATGTCTTCGATATTCTTGGCGCCCAGCGCATGGTTGAGCAGGCGGCGACCCAGCACCACCGACTCTTCGGTGCGCAGGTTCTTGAGGAACTGGCGGATCTTGGAGCGAGCCTTGGTGGTCACCACGAAGTTGAGCCAGGCTGCATTGGGGCGAGCCCCCGGCGCCGTGATGATCTCCACCGTCTGGCCCGAGTGTAGCGGGCTGCTGAGCGGGTAGGGGTGGCGGTCGACCCGCGAACCGACGCAGGCGTGGCCGATGTCGGTGTGCACCGTATAGGCAAAGTCCACCGGCGTGGCGCCAGCGGGCAGCTCCATGATGCGTCCCTCCGGCGTGAACACGTAGATCTCGTCGGGGAAGAGGTCGGTTTTGACCCCTTCGATAAATTCAAAGGAGCTGCCGGCGCTCTGCTGCAATTCCAGCAGGCTCTGCATCCAGCGCTGGGCGCGGATCTGGGCCGTGGTGCCCGAGCTGTCGCCATCCTGCTTGTAGGCCCAGTGGGCAGCAACCCCTTTGTCGGCCATCTGATCCATGAACTCGGTGCGAATTTGCACCTCGACCGGTACCCCGTGCGGCCCCACCAGCGAGGTGTGCAGCGACTGGTAGCCGTTTGTCTTTGGGATGGCGATGTAATCCTTGAAGCGGCCGGGGCGCGGTTTGTAGAGGCTGTGCATCTGCCCCAGCACCCGGTAACAGGTATCTATGTCCTTCACCTTGACCCGAAAGGCGTAGATATCCATTACCTCATGAAATTGCAGCTCTTTTTTCTCCATTTTGTTGTAGATGGAGAACAGATTCTTCTCGCGGCCACTGACCTGATGTTCGATCCCCGCCTCTTTCAGGCGACCGCTGATTTCGCTCTGGATGGAGTCGATGATCTCGCGGCGATTGCCACGGGCGCGGCGCACCGATTCGCGCAATACCCGCGATCGCATCGGATAGAGCGCCTCGAAGCCCAGCTCTTCCAGCTCGTTCTTCATGGTGTGAATACCGAGGCGGTTGGCTATTGGGGCGAAGATTTCGAGGGTTTCCCGGGCAATGCGGCGGCGCTTGTCCGGCCGCAGCGAGCCCAAGGTGCGCATATTGTGGGTGCGGTCGGCCAGCTTGATCAGAATGACCCGGATATCCTGGGTCATCGCCATCACCATCTTGCGGAAGTTCTCGGCCTGAGCCTCTTTGCGATCGCGAAACTTCAGCTTGTCGAGCTTGGAGACCCCGGCCACCAGCTCGGCGACCGCATCGCCAAACTGTTCGGCCAGATCGGCCTTGGTGATCGGAGTATCCTCGATGACATCGTGCAGCACGGCGGCCATCAGGGTTTCATGATCGAGGCGCATGTCGCCCAGGATTCGGGCAACGGCAACAGGGTGGGTGATGTAGGGTTCGCCACTGGAACGCATCTGACCCTGGTGGGCATCACGGGCCACCACATAGGCTTGCTTGAGCTTCTCAACCTGCTCTGGTGGCAGGTAGGAACTGGCTATTTCTTTAAGGTTTTCAAATAAATACAAGACAGTCCCCGCAGCGGTGAAACGGCAATTCGTGGAATTGAGGGTATAGCCCTGAGTTTGCGAGGTTTTCGAGCGGTTGTAAATGGGGATGAACAGTCGGCACCCGGGCGGGTGCCAACCGGAGGAATAACTTAACCGCGGCCTTCGGCGATGGCAGCAACGGCAGCCAGCTCGGCGGCTTCCTGCTCTTGCTGTTCGTAGCGGTCCTGGGTGTCCATCACTTGATTGTTCACCAGACCCAGCTCGATCTCACGCAGGGCGATCACAGTCGGCTTGTCGTTCTCTTCGTCGACCAGGGGATCTTTGCCTTGTACCGCGATTTGACGAGCGCGGCGCGCGGCGACCAGCACCAGGTCAAAACGGTTACCTACCTGTTTTACAGCATCTTCTACAGTAACGCGTGCCATGCAGGACTCCAGTGTTTGGGCTTTCTGTATTTAGAAAAGCAGTGTTTAAAAATGACGCAAAAGTTTACTTGTTTTTGGCTTACTCTGCCAGTAGCTGTTGCAGCAAGTTTTTTTGAGCCTGTTGCTGGTGACGCATCTCCAGCCGTTGGCACTCAATAATGGACCTGAGCTGGAACAGCGCCTGCTCGAAGTCTTCATTGATAATGACATAGTCATACTCGTCGTAGTGCACCATTTCGGCAATGGCTTTCGCCATCCGGCCGGCAATCACTTCGGCGCTGTCCTGACCGCGCCCAATCAGGCGGCGTTCCAGCTCTTCGCGGCTGGGGGGCAGGATGAAAATGGATTTGGTCGGCATCTGCTCGCGGATCTGGCGGGCACCTTGCCAGTCGATGTCGAGGAATACGTCGATCCCCTTGGCCAGACAGGCTTCGATGGCGGCGCGTGAGGTGCCGTAGTAGTTGCCGAACACTTCGGCCCACTCCAGAAAATCACCGCGTTCGATCAGCGCCTTGAACTCTTCCACCTGGACGAAGTGGTAGTGGACGCCGTGCTCTTCGCCCGGGCGGGTGGCGCGAGTGGTGTGGGAAACCGACAGCTGCATCTTGCCAGCTTGATTGTGGTTGGTCAGCAAGGCATTGAGCAGACTGGATTTACCCGCGCCGCTCGGAGAGGAGATGATATAGAGAGTGCCTTGTTGCGCCATATTATTACCTTTAATCGAAACCGCTGTTTTGGTTGTAGCAGAGACCGCCGTCTTGTGCCCGAAAGGGAGACAGCCAAACGCAAAACGCGGAAAACTCTTGAGTCAGGAGGATGTAAAGGCGGCGAATTTTACCAGAATGCGGCGAATAAAAAAACGGCCGGAATCATATTCCAGCCGATCAAAGTATTCGTAGCTTGCTGCGGGAGCGTAACCCACATCAGCCTGCATTGTGCCTTTGGCTGAGGGCAGAGGCTATCAGGTTATCCCTGCCTGATGGCTCGGAATTCCCGAGGTGCCCTGTCATTACGGCAGCTGACGATCTGCACAGAGGTGGTCGAAGGCGGCGATCACCTGCTCGCTGGTGATTTTTCGCATGGCCTCCGGATCCTTGAGGCGGGTGCGCCAGCTCAATTCGGCCAGCGGCTTGCCGGTCTCCTGCTCGACCAGCTCCTGATAGACGCTGACCACGTAGTCGCGGCAGAGATATGGGCCTGTACGCGCCGGATTGTGGTGAGCATAGAGGCCGATCACCGGCGTGCCGACAATGGTGGCCATATGGGTTGGGCCGGTATCGGGGGCCAGTACCAGACTCGCCTCGCCAATCAGCGCCAGCAGCTGCTTGAGGTTGGTCTGCCCCACCAGATCGACCGGCTTGCTCTGGCTGAGTTGCCGGATCTCGGCGGCCAGATCCCGCTCCAGTTTGGCAGGCCCGCCACATAGATAGACCTGAAAGCCCTTGTTGGCGGCGTGATCTGCCAGCGCGGCATAGCCTGCGGCAGTCCAGTTCTTGAACGCCTTGCTGGCGGCTGCGCAGATAAGCAGAGTCGGTTTACCGCCAATCTTCTCCTTTGCCCACGCCTGATGTTCGGCGCTGATGGGCAGTTGCCAGTCCGGGGTCAGATCCTTGATGCCGAGCTCTTTGGCGAAAGCGAGGAAACCGTCCAGCACGTGGGGGGAGGCAGGCGAAGGCACTTTGTGGTTGGTGAACAGCCACTGGCCGTCGTTGGCCCGTTCCCGATCAAACCCGAGTCTGACCTTGGCCTTGATGCCGAGGGTGGCGATGCTGGCTCGCATCGCTGCCTGCAGGTGGAGCAGGGCATCGAAATTGCGCCCCTTGAGGGTCTGCCAGAGATCGCGATAGCCGCGCCATCCCTTGCTCTTGTCGAAGGGGATCACCTCGACGCCGGGCAGATCGGCAAACAGGGTTGCCTCGATTTTGCCGGTGATCCAGGTGATGCGGGTCTGTGGCCACTCCCGCTGGATGACGCGCACCAGCGCCAGTGCGTGGCAGCAATCCCCGATGGCGGAGAGCCGCAGGATACAGATGGAGGAGGGGGGCGTTTGAAATAGCGGCATGTTGTGGCGCACGGCTGGCAAAAAGGGTGGATGGCATTATGCAAACTCCCCTCTGGATTGTAAAATTGCGCACAATCGTCAGCCAGGATAGGCCGGGCCCAGCGCCATGACCTGTTTCTGCACGTCGTTGATTAAAGGCCACTATTGCGGGCATGCCAGAGCGGCAGCCTCATCGCCAATTGAAAAATTGCGATCCATGACCCACCGAGCGGGATCTCCACGATGCGAGTACAGACCGAACACAACCAGATCTGCTGGTATGCCGAAGGGGCCTTTCGCGACCCTTCTCCCCAGTTATTCGATCCTGCCTGGTGGCAGAACAACCGTCAGGTGGTGGGGACCTCCATCGGACGGGGAGTGACCTGGTTCGTCAAGGATGAGTCCCGCCATCTGGTGCTGCGCCACTACTATCGTGGCGGCATGGTGGGCAAGGTGGTGCGGGATCGTTTCTGGTTTGAAGGGGTCGAGTCGAGCCGCGCCATGGCCGAATACACCCTGCTGGCCAAGCTGTGCGAGCTGGGGCTGCCGGTGCCACGTCCGTTTGGTGCCCGCATGGTCAAACAGGGCCCATTCTATCGTGCCGATATCCTGATCGAGCGAATTCGCGGTGCCAAGGATATGGTGGCGCTGCTCAAGCAGGGGCCGGTGGCGACCGAGGTGTGGCACAAGATAGGCCAGACGGTGCGCCAGCTGCACGATGCCGGGGTCTATCACGCCGATCTCAACAGCCACAACCTGCTGCTCGATAAAGAGGGCAAGGTGTGGGTGATCGATTTTGACAAGGGTGCGATCCGTTCCCCCGGCGAATGGCAGAAGGCCAATCTGGAACGCTTGCTTCGTTCATTCAATAAAGAGTCTCAACTGCATACCAGTTTCCACTTCGTACCGGAGAACTGGCAGACCTTGATGAACGGGTATCAGGGAAAAGCGCTCTGACCCTGTTGCTCGGCGTGAACGCCAATGTTACTTATTGAGCAGGTATTCAGATCCTGTTTCGAGGCGCCCCATGGAAATGCTCAAGACACCTTTGGTCGATGTGACTGCCCGGCTTGATCCGGGTCTGCTGTCTGATGCCATGGCGCTGCTGGAGGCGGGGATCTGGACTTGGTCAGCCCAACATGGACTACAGCGTGATCCCTCCTGCCTGCGATTGCTGGGATTGGGAGAGAGCTGGCCGGATGATCTCGGCTGGCTGGATCGGGTTCACCCCGACGATGTTGCCCGGCTGGAAGATGCCCTGCTCGCCTGTCAGAGTGGCCGCAGCAGTGGTCTGCGCCTCGAATACCGCATTCTTCACCACCACGGCCACTACATCCGGCTGGAAGAGCGGATGCGTCGTGACGAGCGGGGTCATCTATTTGGCGTGGTGCGCCATCTCGATCCCGCCGTGGTGCTGGTGGAAGAGCGGCACGGCACCGATCCGCTGACCGGTCTGGAGAGTCGTGGCCGTTTCGAGCAACTGCTGGAGGAGCGGCTGGCGACCGAGAGCGGGACTTTCAGCCTGCTGCAGTTCTCGGTCGATCACATGGCCAAAATCCAGCAACTGTTTGGCGAAGCAGCTTGCGATGCCATGCTGGCCAAGTTGGCGCGTATCGTGCGCCACGAGCTGCGGCGGGAAGATCCCTTCGCCCGCTGGGATCAGGATGGTTTTATCCTGATGCTCTCCCAGACCGAGCGGATGAGTGCGCTGGAGATCGCCGAGCGGCTGCGCCTTGAGATTGCCGATGCCAGCCTGTTGTCACAGCGGCCGGTCACCGTCAGCATCGGTCTGGTGCAGAGCCAGACCGGCGAGCAGCTCGATCATCTGCTGGCCCGGCTGGCCACCTGTCACGGTCAGGCCAGACGGGAGCACAACACCGTCGTCGGCTGAGTGCGGTCAGGGTTGGCCGCTTTTGTCACGCTGGCAGACCCAGAGCGAGGCCAGCATCAGCAGGCCGCCGATGGTTAGCCGGGTCAGGTCGGTATCCTTGCCCCAGAGCAGCAGGTTGACCAGCAAGCCGGCCGGAATGAGCGCATTGTTCATGATGGCCAGCACCCCGCTGGTGACCAGTGTCGCCCCCTTGTTCCAGAGGAAGTAGCCTAGGCCGGAGGCACCCACCCCCAGCCAGAGCAGAATACCCCATTGTAACCCTGATGTTGGATATTGCGGCTTGCCCAGCAACCACCAGGCGGGCAGGGCGATCACCAGCGCCCCCAGATAGAAGCAGCCGAACACCGCCAGTTGCGGCGGTTGCTCCGCCTCCCTTGCCAGCAGTACCTTGTAGCCCACTTGACCCAGGGCGAAACAGAGGTTGGCCCCCTGCACCACCATAAATCCCAGCACATAGCTTTCGGTCAGGCCGTCGAAGCGGATGACGGCAGCCCCGAGCACCGCCAGCAGGGCGCCCCACAGATAGGTGGGCTTGAAGCGCCCTTCCAGCAGGTCGTGGAGCAGGGTGACGTAGATGGGGGTGAAGATGGTAAAGACCAGCACTTCCGGCACCGTCAGCAGCAGGAAGGAGTGGTAGTAGAAGAGATACATGATGCCGAGCTGGATGGCGCCCAGCGCCATCAGCTTGGCCGCCAGATCGGGGCGCAGCCAGCGGCGGCGCAGGAAGGGGAGAAACACCAGACTGGCGAGGGCAATGCGGGTCAGCACCGAGAAGTAGGCATCCACCTGACCGGCGAGGTAGACCCCGATCAGGCTGAAGGAGAATGACCAGAGCAGGGTGACCCCTATCAAGTAGTTCATATGTTTGATTTATCGTCAGTTGTCAATTTTAAGGGGGCTATGATGGCTGAGATGGAAGCGGCAATCCAGCGTTTATGGGGGCGATTGCCACAGGTCGGAGCATTTTCCTTTACCGCCAGCAATGGCGAGGGGTCGGCGACCGACTGGAATGGTCGGGGCGAGGGGCGTGTGCAGGTGGCCGATCATCAGGGAGGCTGGCTGTTTAACGAGCAGGGCCGTTACATCACGCCTCATGGAAGGGAACTCGCCATGCACAACCGCTTCTGGTGGCAGCGTAGCGAGCGGGGGATCCGTCTCTCCCATTTGCGTTATGAGGCGCCGGTCGAACTGTTCGAGCTGCTGCCGCAGGGGGATGGCCGCTGGCTGACCGCCGAGCCCCATCTGTGCGGGGAGGATCACTACAGCGCCGAGTTGACCGAGATCGACGGCGGTTTTCTGCTGAGCTGGCAGATCACCGGGCCGCGCAAGAATGAGCGACTCAGCTATCGCTATCTGATCTGACGCCGGCTGGCAGGCATAAAAAAACCGGCGCAGAGCACCGGTAGCGGGGGACAAATCGGAGGTTTTTTAAAACAGTCCCAAAAACAGGAGAGATAGACTCTCGTCACACATTCAGAGATGGACTTCAGGCATTCAGGGCATAGCTAAGCATGGCTTGCAGCTTGCTATCGAAGAACCAGGGCAGCAGTACCATCAGCAGGCCCAGGATCCCGGCCAGTCGCTGGCGATATTGCCAGCCGGCAATCAGTACCAGACCACCGCACAGTGTGGTCAGGATGCCTGACATAGGGAGACCTCGCGCTGCATGCGACGCTGTTGCGCCCACTGGTTCATGGCTACCGAGCCGAGGATCAGTGCCAGAGCAACACCTGTAGTGGGGTGGATCTGCTCGCCGAGGAACAGGGCACCCAGCACCACGCCGAACAGCGGTACCAGATAGTTGCTGAAGGAGGCGAACGTCGGGCCAGCCTTCTGGATCAGCGCCATGTAGAGGAAGTAGACCAGACCGGTACAGAGGGTACCCAGTACAGTGATCGCGCTCAGGGCCTGGGTGCTCGGCAGGGTCAGGCTGCCGAGATCAACCATGAATGGGGCGACCAGTAGCAACTGGATTGCCGAGGAGATCAGGATATTGCGGGCGACCACGACCGGATGGTCCTTGGCAAAGCGCTTGATCATCAGCAGGCCGATGGCGAAGCAGCTGGCACCCAGCAGGATGGCGATGGCACCGAGCAGGCCGGCGTTCATGCCCTGGGAGAGTTTCGGCCAGAACAGGGTGAGTACACCGGCAAAGCCGATGATCACGGAAAGCAGACCGGTTTTGGTGATTCTTTCACCAGAAATAAACAGCGGTGCAGCCAGAATGGTCACAAACGGGATACAACCCATGACCACGGCAGCGATGGCGCTATCCACATACTGTTGGCCCCAGGCGACCATGATGAAGGGGATGGTGGCATCCAGCAGGGCGATCAGCATATAGGTGCGCCACGGGGTGTGCTCACTCTTGAGCCGCATTAACAGGCAGAGCAGACCCAGGGTCAGGCTGCCGCACAGGGCACGACCGGCAGCCACCAGAATGGGGGGCAACTCGGCGACGGCCTGGTGCATGAAAATGAACTGGGAACCCCACAGCAGGCCAATGGCCAGCAATAACAGATAGCTACGCATTTGAATCTCCGATGTATTAAGCCAGCGCATTCTAGGCAATCTGTTACTATGGTAAAAATGAATTGTTGGCATTTAACTATGGCTAATATCGATGGATAGCTCGCTCGCCCGTCTCGACCTCAATCTGCTCGCCGTATTCGACATGCTGATGCAGGAGCGCAACGTCACCCGTGCCGCCGAACGGCTGCATCTCTCCCAATCCACCGTCAGTCACGCCTTGGGGCGGCTGCGGGTGGCGCTGGATGACCCGCTGTTCGTGATGAGTCGGCGCGAGATGATGCCGACCGAGCGGGCCAAGGCGCTGGCCGGGCCGGTTCGCCAGGCGCTGGCGATGCTGGAGCAGGGATTGCGGCAGGCCAAGGGGTTTGATCCCGCCACCGCGCGGCGGATTTTCCGTATCGCCACCCCAGGCTCGGTGGAGCATGGGTTGGTGCCGGTGCTGGTGGAGAGGCTCCATCGGCAGGCCCCTCACTGTCGGCTTGAGGTGTGCGAGCTGGCGGACAGCAACTACGAACGGGAGCTGGAGAAGGGGGAGCTGGATCTGGTGATCGGTTTTGCCGGGGCGAATCACCTCTCACCGCGCTTGTGGCGGGAGGAGTGGTTCAACAACCCGCTGGTCTGCCTGTCGCCGCTCGGCAGCGAGTTGCCCGATGTGCTGACCCCGGTCGAGCTGGTGAGCCGTCCCCACATCCACACCTCCAGCTGGGGCCACAGTCAGGCGATGGTGGAGCTCTGGCTGGCCCGCTTCGGGGTGGAGCGGGAGTTGGGCGTGCGGTTGCCGAGCTTTATGGCGGTGCCGCCGTTGATGGCGACCGGCCGTTATCTGGTGGTGGTGCCCGAGATGATCGGGCGCCACTTCTGCCGCTACTACCCGCTGCGGATGCACCAGCTCGACCCCGCCATCCCCATCGTCTACCTGATGGCGGGGCACCCGCTCACCGCCCACGACGAGGCGATCGGCTGGTTCAAGAGCCTGCTGCATCAGCTGGTGTTCGACTTCTACGGCGACGATGCGCTCGGGACCCCCGCTCAGCGGATGCTGGCGAAGTAGTCGAGCCCCATGGCGCTTTTCACCTCCGCCAATACCTCATCTGTGATGATGCGAGCCTGCTCGGTGCCTTGATAGAGCAGCTCCAGCAGCATCTTCTTGTCGGCAATGGCCGCGGCACGGCGCTCCCGCATCGGGGCGAGCAGGGTTTGCAGGCAGTCGTTGAGCACCTGCTTGCATCGCATGTCCCCCAGTCCGCCGCACCGGTAGTGCGCCTTCATCTCGGCGACCAGCTCCTTGTCGGGATGGAAGGCATCGAGATAGGCGAACACCGTATTTCCCTCCACCTGACCCGGATCGCTCACCTTGAGGTGGTTGGGGTCGGTATACATGGCGAACACTGCCTGTTTGACCTCTTCCGCCGACATGCCGAGCTCTATGGTGTTGCCGAGGGATTTGGACATCTTGGCCTTGCCGTCGATGCCGGGCAGGCGGCCGGTGTCACTCAGGATCGGTTGGCATTCGGTCAGCACCTCTTTGCCTACCAGAGAGTTGAAGCGGCGGACGATCTCGTTGGTCTGCTCCAGCATTGGCAGCTGATCTTCCCCGACCGGCACATGGCTGGCGCGAAAGGCGGTGATGTCGGCGGCCTGACTGACCGGATAAACCAGAAAACCGGCCGGCAGCGTGCGTTCGAACCCTTTCTGCTGGATCTCCGCCTTGACGGTGGGGTTGCGCTCCAGCCGGGCGACGCTGACCAGATTGAGGTAGTAGCAGGTGAGTTCGGCGAGAGCGGGCAGGGCGCTCTGCAAACAGAAGGTGGTCTTGGCCGGGTCGAGACCGACCGCCAGATAGTCGGCCATCACCTCCAGCACGTTGTCGGTCACCTTGGCCGGGTTGTGGCCGTTGTCGGTCAGCGCCTGCAAGTCGGCGATCATCACGAATTGACGGTAGTGGTGCTGGGCTTCGACGCGCTGGCGCAGGGAGCCGACATAGTGGCCGATGTGCAGTTTGCCAGTGGGACGATCGCCAGTCAGGATTACAGGGTTGTGCATGTCACTCTCTCCAGTTGGGTGAGCCGGGAGGCGACAAAGGGATATAAACAGTTGACCGCCTCTCGGCGGTCACGGTGTTTTCTTTGGGTAATTTACAATAGAAACGCGGTGCCGCCTGTTTAGGAGCAGAACCACCAGTAGTTGTGATTGAATGCGGTTATGTTCATAGCAAATCACACTACGCCTGTTTGATCACTTCTGCAAGGGAACGACCAGCAGATCGCAGGGCACCGTATTCATCAGCTGGCGCGCACTCGAGGTGAGCAGGCTCCAGAAGCTCTGGCGATGGCCGCACACCAGCAGATCGATCTCGTACTCCTTGACCGCCTGATTGACCCGCTCGCTCAGATCGCCGCAGATCACCAGCTTCTTCTCGATGGGGTAGTCCACCGAGGCTAGGAAAGCTTCCAGCTTCTCTTTCGCTTCGGCGATCACCTGATCCTGCACGTTGTCGATGTCGATATCGATCATCTCGGTGTAGAGATCCTTGAGGTCCACATCGACATGGATAACCGACAGCTTGGCGCCGTTGGAGCGGGCTCTGTCCACCGCCTTGTCGATCACCTTGCGGTTGTCTTCAGAGAGGTCGATCGCGGCCAGAATATGCTTGTAATAGGTTGTTCCACTCATGGGGGTTCTCCTTACCGATCCTGCAGCCCACTATACCAATCTCTGCTGAAACTAAAATGGTGCCTCAGGCACAGTTTTGGGATTTAAATGAGTTTAATGACGTGTGACACAGGGTCAGCCACTCAGTTATTAACCACTATTTGCCTATAAATTAAACAAGAGTTTGACGCCGGTCACACCCCTCGGCTTGCCGATCAGGGGGGAGAGGCATAGGATGGGCCCGTGCTTCGCAATGAACACAAAACAACAAAAAGCATCTGAATACCGCTTTGGGGAGCCACGTGCTCCCTTTTGTTTATCCGCCTCATTTCCCGCTGCTTTTCTGACTGATAGCGATCCGGCATCAAGTTAATCTCCTTCGATTTGGTTATGCTGTAGCCAGTTTCTTTGGAGGCCTTCACATGATCATTCATCCCCAGATTCAAGGTTGTGTTGCCCGCAACTGTCATCCCATCGGCTGCCGCGCCGCCGTGCAGCTGCAGATCGAACGCATCAAGGCCGCTGGTCCGTTCAACGGCCCCAAGCGGGTGCTGGTGCTGGGGGCCTCCTCCGGGTTCGGGCTGGCGTCGCGCATTGCGCTCGCCTTCGGAGCCGGTGCCGACACCATCGGCATCTCGTTTGAGCGCGGCCCTTCCGACAAGGGATTAGGCAGCGCCGGTTGGTACAACAACATCTGGTTTCGCAACGCGGCAGAGCAGGAGGGACGTATCGCCATCAACCTGATTGGTGATGCCTTCTCCGACGGGATGCGCCAGCAGGCCATCGATACCATCCGTCAGCAGCTGGGGCAGGTGGATCTGGTGATCTATTCGCTGGCGAGCGGCATCCGGGTGCTGCCCGACGGCACGCAAGTGCGCTCGGTGCTCAAGACCACCGGCCAGCCGTTCAGCGGTTGGGGGTTGGATCTGGAGCGCGATACCCTGGTGCAGCAGTCGCTGGCGCCCGCCACGCCAGAGGAGATCCGCGACACCGTCACCGTGATGGGGGGCGAGGATTGGCAGCTCTGGATGCAGGCGTTGCAGCAGGCCGATTGTCTCGCCCCCGGCGCGCAAACAGTGGCCTACTCCTATATCGGCCCCGAATCCACCTATCCCCTCTATCGGGACGGCACCATCGGTTATGCCAAGGAGCATCTGCACGCCACCGCCGAGACCATCAACCTGCAGCTGGCCGAGATTGGTGGTCACGCCTGGGTGTCGGTCTGCAAGGCGCTGGTGACCAAGGCGAGCGCCTATATCCCGGTGCTGCCGGTTTATCTCGGCTTGTTGATGGGGGTGATGAAGGAGCGCGGTGTGCACGAAGGCTGCATCGAGCAGATGCAGCGACTGTTCGCCGCCAAGATGTACGGGCCCAATGGGGTGGTGGCCGATGGCAACCGTCTGATCCGGATGGATGACCACGAACTCGACCCGGCCATTCAGGCCGCTGTCTCGGCGCTCTGGCCCAAGGTGACGCCGGACAATTTCCACGTGCTGGGGGACTTTGCCGGGCTGCGGCAGGATTTCATGCAGCTCAACGGCTTCGAGCTGCCGGGCGTCGATTATGCTGCGCCGGTGGATGTCGCCTCCCTTGGCGAGCTGACCCCCTGAGCTGAAAGAAACGGGATCTCCCTCTCGTTGGCGGGTTGATTCGCGGCGGGAGTGTGGCGACAATCGATACCAAATCACTGAGGAGAAACAAGATGCTGGCCCAAGCCATGATCGAGAAGTTGAACGAGCAGATTAACCTGGAGTTCTACTCCTCCAATCTCTATCTGCAGATGAGCGCCTGGTGCGAAGACAAGGGCTTTGAAGGGGCGGCGACCTTCCTGCGCCAGCACGCGGTCGAGGAGCGCCAGCACATGGAGCGTCTGTTCACCTATGTGAGCGAGACCGGCGCCATGCCCAAGCTGGGTGCCATCGATGCCCCTCCCCACGAGTTCAAGTCGCTGGGCGACGTGTTCCGTACCACCCTGGAGCACGAGTACCACATCACCAAGTGCATCAATGGTCTGGCTCACGTGGCCTTCACCACCCAGGACTACTCCACCTTCAACTTCCTGCAGTGGTATGTGGCCGAGCAGCATGAAGAGGAGAAGCTGTTCAAGAGCATCGTCGACCGTCTGGGTCTGGTGGGTGAAGATGGCAAAGGCCTCTACTTCATCGACAAGGAGCTGGCCGAATTGGCCAAGGGCGCCCCTGCCAGCATCATGGACAGCAACGCCTGATAGTCGTGGACACTTAGTGCTCAGCCAGTACAATAACGGCCCTTTTAAGGGCCGTTGTTTATTCTGGTGGGCAGCCACTATGGTTGTGTTCCGCCAGAGGTAATCACGGTTCTGGCCAGGTGCCGTTTCTATTTTGATAAGTGAGTGATGATGAAGCAGGTCGATGTGGTGGTGATCGGGGCCGGTGCGGCCGGATTGATGTGTGCGGCGCAGGCGGGCTACCGTGGCCGCTCCGTGCTGGTGCTCGATAACGCCAAGAAACCGGGCCGCAAGATCCTCATCAGTGGCGGTGGCCGCTGCAACTTCACCAACCATCAGGCTGGCGCTCACGCCTACCTGTCGGAGAATCCTCACTTCAGCAAGTCGGCGCTGGCTCGCTATACCCAGCAGGATTTCATCGATCTGGTGGACCGCCACGGGGTCAACTATCACGAGCGCACCCTGGGGCAGCTGTTCTGCCTCGAGAGTGCCAAGGATATCGTCGATGTGCTGCTCACTGAGTGCGACTGGGCCGGGGTGACCCTGCAGTTCCAGACCGAGATCCTCACCGTCAGCAAACAGGATGAAGGCTTTGTGTTGACGACCAGCAAGGGTGAGATCGGCTGCCACTCGCTGGTGGTGGCGACCGGCGGTCTCTCCATGCCCAAGCTGGGCGCGACCCCGTATGGCTTCAAGCTGGCGGAGCAGTTCGGTCTCAAGGTGCTGCCGACCCGTGCCGGTCTGGTGCCCTTTACCCTCCATCAGGCGGAGAAAGAGGCCTTTGCCGATCTGGCGGGCATCAGCCTGCCGGTAGCGGTGACCGCCGAGGATGGCACCCGCTTCAAGGAGGCGATGCTGTTCACCCATCGCGGCCTCTCCGGCCCCGTCATCCTGCAGATCTCCTCCTACTGGCATGCCGGCGAGAAGATCCACATCAACCTGCTGCCGGAGCTGGATATTCCGGCTGCCCTGCGTGAATGGGCGCAGGCGCACCCGGCGCAGGAGCTGAAAACCGTGCTGGGACGCGAGTTGCCCAAGCGTTTCGTCGACAAGCTGGTGGAGCTGGGCCAGCTGGTCAGCAAGCCGATGCGCCAATACAACGAGCGGGAACTTGAGGCGCTCGCCAACCTGCTGTGTGACTGGCAGATCCTGCCCAACGGCACCGAGGGGTATCGCACCGCAGAAGTGACCCTGGGTGGCGTCGATACCAACGAGCTCTCCTCCAAGACCATGGAAGCGCGCAAGGTGCCCGGCCTCTACTTCATCGGTGAAGTGGTGGATGTGACCGGCTGGCTCGGTGGCTACAACTTCCAGTGGGCCTGGTCTTCCGGCTGGGTGGCCGGTCAGTACTGCTAATTCGGACATATCCCCTGTTGGAGAGCCCAAGAGAACATTATGTATAAGTGTGGTTCTTCATTGCCGACATACTGGAGGTCGAGTATGTCGGCCTGGGGCTGTGCCTACAGTTATCTGTTCATGATTACGTGTTACCGCATTCCCTAGAAAATTCCTGTAAGGTATATAAAATCATATACAATGTAGTTCAACAGAACGTTGAGATTAAATAAAATCATGACAAAGCAATATAAGTATAACGACACGTTCACATTTGAACCTGAGACATACAGAATTATTCTTGACGAGAAAGAAATAAAGCTCAGTCAAAAAGAAACCGTATTGCTGGAAGTGCTTTGTGATAATAGTCTGCGAGTTGTTGAAAGAAAAAAAATACTTGATGATATTTGGGGTGAAACAGAAAGCAGGGATATTAGTCTCAACAAAACAATTCTTCTACTACGTAGGAAGTTTGAGTCTATCGGGATTTTCAATTCCATAGAAACAATTCCTCGTGTGGGTTACATTTTCAAGTTGGAGGTTGAACTTGGTCATGGTGATGAATTGTCACACCGTACGGAGGTGATCACAAAGACTGAGGAATCCGATGATGTTGATGCAAACGAGGAACAAAGACTCTTTGATCGCGGTCGACTTGATAAATATATATTAATGTTCTTTGTTTTTATTGTTACTATCATTTCAGCTATTACATCATATTATATTTTGACAGAAAAAGATGAGATTTCATTAGAATTTAGAAAGCTTGAAAAGATAAAGGAATTAGCAACACCAAGTGTTAATCGTATTGTTATGTATACAGAGGATATTCGTTCCCCTGACGAGTATAAATATATTGAAAAGTTGATAAAAAAAGACCGAAACTTTTATGCTCTTGCATCAAAAGATGCATTCTCATATTTGGACTTTAATATAAAAGATAATATAGTTTGGCAAAAAACATTTTTAATGGATAAGCGGCTGGACATAAAGAAACAGCTGGAATGCATTGCTCAGAATATTAATCTTGAAGCTGTTTCACCGATCAATGTACACGATATTCCTGGGATGGGATTTGTGCGTTTGAGATTCTATCGCCCATGCCAGATTAAAGCAGACTATATCGGTTATATGTTGATCAAAACTACCGGCATTGATAATGATAATGTTGAACAAGCCGCATGGGCTCAAGATTTGATGTTTAACGATGCAAAGCAAAACATGGTGTTTGAAATAAAAAAGATTTCTCGCGTGCATTTTTATGAGAATGGTTTGAGACATCTTGAGAATAAGTCATTGAAGGTCAAATCGATACAGCAAGATATTTTGCAAGTCGATCCTCAAATTTATACCATTTTTGATCAATTTACACAGGATGATGCTTATTTGCGCACAATTAAGATAAAAAATGAGATTGTTCATGTAACCAGTCTTTTTGGTGGGGTTTTATTTTATACAAAAGTATTCAATGGTAAAAATAGTTAGTGCTTTAAGAAAGTTGAGAGTCTCATAAATATGGATGATTACTTGTCGCCAGATAGAGAAATGACTGATACATTGTTTTGTAAATAGAATTATCGGTAATGAGATGTTAATAAAGTCAGAATAAGAATGCTTGTTTTTATATGGAGTTATAAGTAAAAGCTAATATATAAAGCGTATGTGTCAAGTTACAATCTGATATCAGCGTCAAAGTGATATCAAATTATAACTTAACCTTTACTTTATATGTAACGAGCCGAAGCAGCACTTCCAAATTTTCTGGGCATTTAATCTACCGTAAATACAATTATTCCCGCACCTCGATGTAAACCTAGAGTATTCACGCCTGAAAATAGGCATTTAGCGATCACTTTTTTCCGCATTCCATATTGCACTGTTAACTTATGAGGTTTATTTGGACCAGAACCTAAATCAAGATTACAATAACCTCCACCATCTAAAACCAATTGACCTTTTTCATCGGTTAATTTAATTGTGCCTGAGGTTGTATTCGTACACTCTAAGTAACTTTCTGCACTTGCAGACATATTTTTAAATTCGCTTGCTGTACCTTTTTCATTTATGGAAATGTTAGGGCCAAATTTACAACTCTCAGCTGGTTTATAACCTGATACGCAATTTGATATTGGTCCAGGATATGAGGCTGATTGTACTGTATCTCTTCCATAAAAAAGACATAAATCAGGGCCTGATTTAAGTCTACGACTACCGATAGTATCATATAAGGGTCTCTGAAGTACGCCATTATTTCGCCAGCAAGAAATAACCTTTCCTAACGTTTTATTTTCATTGGAATTTACACAGCTTCGCCATGACTCTGAGTTAATGCCACCGGCATCATATGATTTATACCCATCAAGTTGTTTGTTTGGCCATGACCTTTCAACTAACCAAGCTAATATGGAACAATCACCCCATTTCTTACCAGCACATAAATTAGGCGTGAGATCATTATTATCTCCCCCAATAATTACCGCTTTCATATATGGATCGCCTTTCGTTGTAAGTCCTGGAGCTTCGGTTAAAGAAATGGAAAGGCTAGATGCATAGGTATTTGTTATGCCAAGTAAAAAAACAAACATAACATTTGTTATGAAGCACCAAAAGTAACCAAGGTGTTTTTTAAAATCACTGGTGCTAAATACACCTCGTATTATTTCGAAAAAAAAGACCATATAACCTCAGTATCACATAAATATTAATAAGGTGCTAAAAATTGCTATTAAGAGAGCATGGAGCATGATGCTTAACTTAAGTTTAAGACTTATCCACCACCACATGTAGAAATTTAGTAAGCCACGGGGGATCGTCGAAAATCTCGAGAAGGAACACTGTGGATTCTAATTTTAACTCAGTATCTTTACTCATACTCTAGCTTGAAGTTGGCACTTGTACTAAACGTACCTGATACCAAGCCCGTTTGTCCCGATGGTAGCAATTGCACATAGGTCGCAAAGGTCAGTACGTTGTCACCAGCAGTTAACATCAATGCACGGCTTGCTTTGTTGAGGGGTAATGCCTTTCCCTGATGCTCCAGTCCGATGGCAATCCCTTTGGCGGTACTGTCCCCCATCAGCGCCAGCAAGTCCGGATTGTCTGGCACTCCTTGACCACTGAATGTCACCTTCACACCCTTGGAGATATCGGGGTCACACTCTTCAAGATGAAGCTGAAACTCTCTACTTGGTGTGCGTTTGTCCCTCAATAACTCTTTGTTCACGATATTGCCAAAGTTGACGGTGATGGTTTCATCACCGGGGCGCAGCGAACAGGCTTGATTGACTACCTCTGCGACAACATTAATCATCAAGTTATCACTCCCCGCCTGAGCTTGAGACGGGAGAAGCATGCCCTGCAATGTGATCAATATGAACCACAGGTAACGAACACCTGAGTGGGCCGCGCGCGGAGAAGAGCCTGGCGACATATTTATCTCTCTATTTTGCATCTTGAGCGGGCAACAAATGGCAGATCCCGGTGCAGCGGTAGCTCAGGGTTCGACGGCCGCCGTAGTCATCCACATAGGTAAAAGTGGGTTGCTGGCCAAGCTGGGCCACACCAAGATTGACCATGGCACTGCTATTGGGGGCAATCATGACTGGCTCAAATCCCGTAGTACTACCCGCATTGAGTGTGCGGGCCCCATCCACAATGGAGATGTAGTAAGGGGTCGGATTGGTCAACTGGTATTTTCCTCCTACCGCTTGCAGGGTAACTTTTTCTTGCCACGGCGCTTGGTTGCTGCCCGGCTCAACCAGCAGAGTTGCGGGGCGGTAGAAGAACTTGATCCGGGTTTGCAGTGCAAGCTGCAGGGTGTTTGGCTTGTCGCTGCGAGGGGGAATCTCCCGCAAGTTGAAGTAGAACAAGCTCTCTTTATCCTGGGGCAGCAGAGCGACAGCGGGTAATGCTTGCACCTTGACCAGGCTCTCCATACCCGGCTCCAGCCGCTGAACCGGTGGCAACAGGGTGAACGGACTATTTATCTTGTTGCCATTGGCATCTTCCAGCCAGGCCTGGGCCAGGTAAGGCAGTGTTTTGTTGTTATTGTGGATCGTCAGGCTCATTGAATTGGCTCCCGCCGGGTAGATCACCCGGGTACGATCCAATGAGACGGCAGCCTGAACCTGGCTGGCGACCATGGCCAACAGCAGCGGCAGAGTGAACAACAGTTTCTTGGTCATATCGGTTTATCTCAATCTGGTTATACAAAATCGATCACTGACAAGTCAGTCTCGCCGTCGTGTTGACTTCTGGTAGCGGTGAAGGCAAATAAAAGCGGCAATGCTGCTCGCTGCCCCAGCGAACCTCCACAGGACTTCCTTCATGCAGGCCTGCGAGATAGGCCATGCCATCATCACCGACCATCCCCAATTGTTGCCCCTTGTCATTGACGACTTCTGCGGCGAATGGAACTGGGCTGCCATCTGCTTTGACCAGCTCAAACATGCGCTTGCCGCCTGACAACATATCGAAGTGACGATAACCTATAGCTCCTTCGGTCAGTGTCCCCATGGCAACAGGTGTTCCAATTGGTTCAATGTCATCACTCAATTGATCGATGTCGATGCTGGTCCGTTGACGATAGTAGCTGGATATATCGGCTACAACCGCCTTGCCATTTTGATTCGTGAAAGTGACTGGCCCGCCGGTGTGTACAGGCACACCGCTGGCCCCGTCAGTATCTACCATGATACGACTGCCCCCCATCATGCCTACCCGGTGCATGGCAATCCCCTCTTTGGTCGCAGTAATTCCGCCATTGATGGAGAGTCCTGCGGCTGTTGAACTACCTGCCTGGTGACTAACGTTGGCCATCAGGGTGGTTTTGTCGCCAGTGTGGGTATAGAAACCGCTGGCGCTTTCACCTGCTGGCGAGGTTGAGGCCGTGACTGAGTAACTGTTACGGTCATCCACCCGGTTGAAGAGGCTGATATTGTTGGTGGTTTTGCCCCCCATGGTTGAGGCGCTGTAACTCACATGTTTGTTCAGCCCAAAGGGAATCGACAGTGTGAAGTACATGCCATTATCAGTCTGACGGCCCTGCTCGTTGTGATAGGTGGTGAGCGAGGTCGCCAGGCCACGCCACTCCATTACATCAAAATAGTGAGACAGAGAGAGGCTGATACGCTCACTATCTGTCTGGGACCAGTAAGACTGATGGGTGTAATCGATATATGCTCCCAGCTGAGCTGCTTTGAATTGCTTGCTTAGCCTCACGTTATAAAGTTCTCTGGAGCCGCCCCTGTATGGTTGGCCAATCTTGCGGGCGGCCATAAAGTCATTCATGTTCATAAAATCCCGCTCCGAGAAGCGGTAACCGGCAAACGCCACTTGGCTGTCATACTCTTCGAAGTTCTTTGAATAGTTGATTCGATAAGAGCTGCCAGTTTTTGAGCCCTCTGCCAACTGGGCACGAGATTCAGTGATATCGAAAGAGATAGCACCTAATTGCAGCAAATCACGTCCAACCCCGACAGAGAGTGCATCGTAACCCTCACTGAGCAGAGCCCCTCCCAACAGTGACCATCCATTGCTCACGCCCCAAGAGAATTCACTGCTGGCAAAGGCCGGTCCATCCAAGCGATGGGGTTGACTGCTGATCTTGCCACTATTGAACTTGTAGCGTATCGAGCCTGGTCGGGAGAGATAGGGGATGCGAGAGGTGTTGACCTGAAAAGTCTGCACCGATCCATCCTGCTCCTCTACTCTGACATCCAGGGTGCCGCTGACTGCGCTGCTCAAATCCTGAATACGAAATGGCCCGGAAGCCACCTGCGTTTCATAAATAACGCGCCCTTGCTGACTAATCACCACCTTGGCGTTGGTCTTGGCAATACCTACCACTTCCGGGGCGTAGCCACGCAAGTCGGGGGGCAACATGTTGTCATCGTTAACTACAGAGGCGCCTGTATACAGAAAGCTATCGAACATGGAGTTACCCAGATCGAGTTCGCCCATCGTCAACTTGGCGCTGAGTTCGGGTAAGGCGCGATAGGCATACACACGACTGACATCCAGCTCACTTTGGGAGCCTGCTTGCTCTTTGTTACGCTCATAACGACCCTGCCAGTCAGCCCGCAGCCGCCAGGCCCCCATATTGACACCTGCCACACCATAGGCACTGACATTGGTTGTGTCACCATTACCATGGGTCGAATGGTTCTCTTGCAGATTGATGCCATAATCGAGCAGGGCACCATTGACCCCTTCATCCCAACGTGACGGGGGATCCCAGGAGTCACTCACATAATCCCGATATGCTTGAGGGACAGAAATGAGAAGCGTGTCTTTGCTGATATCGCCCTTGATCACTATTCCTTCGAGTACGTCAGGATTAAGGCAAGAGCCACTCTTCCCACTAGTCAGCAGACGTTCCAGATCGTGATTTTTAAGGCCCAATTCATTGGCCAGCGCAACGGTCAAACACAGCTGTGAGCTGTTGCTGGAGGTTGCTTGAAACTTGACGTTACGCTCGCCAATAAAGGCATCGTTTACCACCATTTGCATGGAGTATTCACCGGGTACAATATAACCCGCCTGTTTAAAAGCACCTGATTCAATGCTTTCTTTATCTTTAACATCCAACAGGTCAGTATTGAACTCAATATCACCTGCGTGAGAACTTTTTGCCACACTCATAAAAATGAAAAAAATGGCCAACGATAATAAAGATTTTTCCATAGATTTCAATTTATAAGGTAAACAAAAGGAAACGCGCCTCCCTGCGCGTAATTACTGGATAAATGTTTGATTAAATTTAAATATTTACTGGTAGGTCATGATAAAGTCAGTGGTTGCACTAAATTCACCCGGGATTGCTTTTCCGCCGTCACCCGCTTTGATATTGCTTACCAACTTGGCACCAAATTTCAGGTGGTTGTCACCCTCAACCAGAGTGGCAGCCTTGGTCGGGGTGCCCAAAACAACTTCAGAGCCATCCAGTTGGCTAATCATGGCGATAGCCGCACCTTTTGCGAAACCATT
The DNA here is from genome assembly GCF_049175415.1 of Aeromonas sp. 600527. NCBI lineage: Bacteria > Pseudomonadati > Pseudomonadota > Gammaproteobacteria > Aeromonadales > Aeromonadaceae > Aeromonas > Aeromonas sp. 600527. Next base: position 75,677 of record NZ_JAAKVA010000019.1, read on the forward strand.
AATGGCTAAATGTTTTTTCTCAGTATCATCAGGAATGCCGTTGAAGGTAATCGCGGCAGTTTTGGCGGTATCAAGAGAGCAGCCTTCAAGATGAATATCGAACGGACGCAGAGGACCCTCACCTTGATGCTCGAGTACACTGTTGGAGATTTGTCCCATATTAATTGTTTGATCTACGCTTTCCGGGGCGATAGAGCAGGGGGCATCTACAATCGCACCAATAAATTTGATCACGCCATGGCCTTGATCAGTTGCTGCTGGAGTTGCACTATTTTCAGCATAACTGGCGCCAGAGAATACAGCTAGCAATACAGAAGCTACAATTGCCTTTTTCATATTTTACCTTTTTAATCTGAATTGAGAGTTTCATTATTGACAAGACTAAGGTTGTCAGAAATGAAACAAGTTTTGAGAAAAAAATAAATTTTTATTAGAAGATTTATTGTTGTGTCACGTCATCAGAGACATGTTGATGACTGATTTTGGTGGTTATTTAATCACCGGGGTTGATGGTTTTCAAAATATTTAAAAATACAAAAAATATCAATAAAAACATGGTGTTGTCTTTTGCCTGTGATGTTGAAAAGGAGGGTTGGAAGTCATGGTATTTTATGTAATTTAATATATTTTGTTTTTTTGTTGTATTCTTTCTACCCCTTTAGGGTTGGCATGCAAAGTGCCTGGAGATTCATGATGGTGACTGGCATGTTGGTTTGAACTTGTGATTTTTTTGATAAAGCGAGGAAAATAACAACTTATTTGCACTGATGTATTTTATGTTGTTTTTAGATCTTTTATATTAAATTGCTTTCTGAAGTCGGTCACTCATTTAAATTGGTGGTGTTTAGTAAGCGTATAGCAATCAGGGTGATTAAAAATTCAGTGGGTTTTATTTTTACTGGTGCGTGCATCACGCCTATCATTTTATAGGCGGTAAATGATGTTTTTGCTCCAAAAAGTTAGCTTGGTATCAAGGGTACCAATCTCACAGATAGCAAAATAAAGTGGCAAGTTTTCAATGATGAGTAGAGAAATTAAGATTGTCTACTTGAGTAGACTATTTCCTATGTTAAATAAATCATCAATGATTTTTGAAAGGATGTTTTTGAGGCTGGGATTCAGAGATGGCTTTTGAATATATTCAGTTTTGCACTGTACAGGTGATTATCTCTAAAAGTATGGTTGATAGAGGATTTTGTTGTGCGTGGAGCTTGGATGACGGATGCCATTACATTAACCGTGAGCTGTTTTTTTAGCTGGCAAGTTAGTAGCCAGTAACTTGTGCTGACTCGTTATCCATAGACATGGTTTCGTTTTATTCGTACGGTTAGGCCACTTTCATCCTGTTTCGAAATCAGTACATTGCCAGCAAATAGGATATGATCCGGAGTACTCTTGGTTGATGCAGGAATACATTTGTGCTTGAAAATCAGATGATGCTGCTGGCGGTGTTCGAACGGGCGGCGCTGATGCTGATGACCCTCTTCTTCCTGACCCGCACCCGGCCGTTCCAGCGGCTGTTCCAGAAGCGGGATCACACCCCGGCGGAGCTGGTGCTGGTAGCCTCCATCTTCGGCCTGTTTGCGGTGTTCAGTACCTACACCGGCATTCCGGTAGAGGGGGCGCTGATCAACGTGCGGATCATTGCCATTATCTCCGGCGGCATCCTGTTCGGCCCCTGGGTCGGCATTCCGGCCGGGGTCATCTCCGGTCTGCACCGCTATCTCATCGACATGGATGGCCACACCTCCATCCCTTGCCTTATCGCCAGCATCATCGCCGGTCTGCTCGCCACCTGGCTGCACCTGCGCTGCCGCAAGTCGCGGCTCTGGCTCTACGGCATTCTGGCGGGAATGCTCTGTGAAGGGCTCACCATGCTGCTGATCTGGCTGCTGACTGAGCCCCACGAAGTGGGGGTGGAGATCGTCAACCACATCGCCTATCCGATGATCGCCGGGGCGCTCTGCATCGGCCTTATCATCAAGCTGGTGCAGGATCTGGATGACGAGAAGGAGCTGATTGCCGCCAAGCAGGCCAAGTTGGCGCTCGATATCGCCAACAAGACGCTGCCTTTCTTCCAGAACATCGATCGCCACTCCCTCAGTCAGGTGTGCGATGTGATCCGGCGAGACATCAGCGCCGATGCGGTGGCCATCACAGATACCCATGACGTGCTGGCTTATGTCGGGGTGGGCAAGGACTATTACGAGCTGGATGAGCACCACGCCATCAGCGGCATGACCCAGCAGGCGGTGCTGCTCGACCAGATCATCATCAACAACGATTTGCGCCAGTATCACCTCTCCGATTTCCACTCGGTCATCATTATTCCGCTGCGAGAAAACGGCTCGGTGAGCGGCACCCTCAAGATCTACTATCGCCGCACCCACAGCATCACCAGCTCCCTGCGGGAGATGGCGGTGGGCCTTTCCCAGCTCATCTCCACCCAGATGGAGGTGTCGCGCATCGAGCAACTCAAGGAGATGACCCGCAAGGCGGAGTTCACCGCACTGCAGAGCAAGATCAACCCGCACTTTCTGTTCAATGCCCTCAACGCCATCTCGTCGCTGATCCGCATCCGGCCCCAGCAGGCGCGCCAGCTCATTGCCAATCTGGCGGACTACCTGCGCTACAACCTCAACAAGGGGGATGAGCTTATCGACATTCAGGAGGAGCTGCAGCAGGTGCGCGACTACGTGGCCATCGAGCAGGCCCGCTTTGGCGACAAGCTGGAGGTGGTGTTCGAGGTGGACGATGTGCACATCCAGGTGCCGAGCCTGTTGTTGCAGCCGCTGGTGGAAAACGCCATCCTGCACGGCATCCAGCCCCGCAGCGCGCCGGGTCGGGTCACTATCGAGGTGAAACAGCTGGCGGGCGGCATCCGGGTATCGGTACGAGACACAGGTTACGGCATCAGTCAGGCTGTAATCGACGGGGTGGCCGCCGGTCGGGTGGAGAGCCGCAGCATCGGCCTGATGAACGTGCATCAGCGGGTCAAGCTGCTCTATGGCGACGGCCTGCACCTCAAGCGGCTGGAGCCGGGTACCGAAGTGAGTTTCTATCTGCCGGATCAGGAGTCGATGCCATGCTGAGAGCCATCATGGTTGAGGATAAGTGTGTGCCGCGAGAGGTGTTGTCATGCTGAAAGCCATTATTGTCGAAGATGAGTATCTGGCCCGCGAGGAGCTGATCTATCTGGTGAATCAGCACAGCCAGATCGAGATAGTTGCGAGTTTCGAGGACGGGCTGGAGGCGTTCAAATACCTGCAGGATCACGAGGTGGACGTGGTGTTTCTGGATATCCAGATCCCCTCCATCGACGGCTTGCTGCTGGCCAAGAACCTGCACAAGTCGAGCCATCCGCCTCACATCGTCTTCGTCACCGCCTACAAGGAGTTCGCGGTGGAGGCATTCGAGCTGGAGGCGTTCGATTACATCCTCAAGCCCTACAACGAGCCGCGCCTCATCAGCCTGCTGCAAAAGCTGGAGCAGGCAGGCAAGTCGCAGGCGGGGCAGGGGAGCGAGCCGGGGGCTGCGCAGAATCGCACCGTCAATCTGGTGAAGGGGGAGCGCATCATCGTCACCCCCTGCGAGCAGATCTACTACGCGGAAGCCGACGAGAAGCTTACCTATGTCTACACCCGCGATGACCGCTACGTGATGACCATGACCATCAGCGAGTTTGTCAGCCGGCTGCCTGCCGAGGGGTTCTTCCGTTGCCACCGCTCCTACTGCGTCAACATTAACAAGATCCGCGAAATAGTCCCCTGGTTTAACAGCACCTATCTCATCCGGCTCCATGATCTGCCGTTCGAGGTGCCGGTCAGTCGCAGCAACATCAAGGCGTTCCGTCAGCTGATGCGGCTCTGATTGTCATTCATTCCCGCCGATCTGCATTTCATGCCTTAATCGATCGGCGCGAACTGCGTCTTGCCTATAGTGGCCTCAATTTCCTTAAGGCCATCGACCGAGACGCATCATGACCAAAGAGATGAACCGCACCCGGTACCTGACACTGATCGGTACCATCATCACCCAGTTCGCACTGGGTTCTGTCTACACCTGGAGCCTGTTCAACGCCCAGCTCTCCGACAAGCTGGACGAGCCGGTGAGTCAGGTCGCTTTCGCCTTCGGCCTGCTCAGCCTCTCGCTGGCAGTCGCCTCCTCCATGGCGGGCAAGCTGCAGGAGCGATTCGGGGTGCGCAACGTGACCTTGGGCGCCGGTGTGCTGCTCGGCATCGGCTTCTTCCTCACCGCCCATGCCAGCAATCTGGCGATGCTCTACCTCTGCGCGGGCATTCTGGTCGGTTTTGCCGACGGCACCGGCTACCTGATGACTCTCTCCAACTGTGTGAAGTGGTTCCCGGAGCGCAAGGGGCTCATCTCCGCCTGTTCCATCGGTGCCTATGGCCTCGGTAGCCTCGGTTTCAAATACATCAACCTGCTGCTGCTCTCCAGCTCCGGCCTTGAGACCACCTTCCAGCTGTGGGGGCTGATCGCCATGTCCATGGTGCTGGTGGGCGGCATGCTGATGAAGGATGCGCCCAAACAGGCCGCTTCCGTGCAGCAGAGCGAGAGCCGTGACTTCACTCTGGCTGAGGCGATGCGCAAGCCGCAGTACTGGATGCTGGCGCTGATGTTCCTCACCGCCTGCATGAGTGGCCTCTATGTCATCGGCGTGGCCAAGGATATCGGCGAGAAGATGGTGGGTCTGCCTGCTGTAGTCGCCGCCAATGCCGTCGCCATCATCGCCATGGCCAACCTGGGTGGCCGTCTGGTGCTGGGTATCCTCTCCGACAAGATGTCCCGCATCCGGGTTATCACCATCGCTCAGCTGATTACCCTGGCGGGCATGGCGCTGCTGCTCTTCGTGCCGCTCAATGCCAACCTGTTCTTCGTGGCGGTCGCCTGTGTGGCGTTCAGCTTCGGCGGCACCATCACCGTCTACCCCTCGCTGGTGAGCGACTTCTTCGGTCTCAACAACCTGACCAAGAACTACGGCGTCATCTATCTGGGCTTTGGTCTGGGCAGCATCATCGGCTCCATCGTGGCCTCCCTGTTTGGCGGCTTTATGGCGACCTTCCACCTGATCCTGGTATTGCTGGTAGTGGCGCTGGTGCTCTCCCTCACTATCCGTCTGCCGGCTCCGATAGCGGTGGAGCGGGCCTGATAGCCTCTTGGCTACACCAAGCAATAACATGACCCGACCCATGTCAGTTCTGTAATGTTGTTCACCTAAGCTGAGCCGCATTGCCGTCTAAAGTGACACATCATCATCAACGTCCTGGGCTTGATAGCCTGGGGCGTTTTTTTTATTAATATTTCTCCAATCTGGCCCCGATACTCGACCAATCGCAGTGGCGTATGTAATAACGACAATACATTATCTATTATTTCATTATGAACCGAGCGGGAAATATTGTCCGTTGGATTTTATATGACTAGGTATATCAATGCGACTGTTAAGTTTTATACGGCAGACATAAAAATTAAGGCGCCGAGAAAAAATGCTGCTAACGTTTTATAGCTGATTTTTTTGATATTTTATCTTAACTAAATAGCATGCAGGTATACCAATATTTTCTTCATGAAACATAGGTGTTGATTTTGGTGATGGTTCCAGGTAGTTTCATGGGTGGATAATAATGAAATAGTGTTGCTACATTGCTTAGTTATATTTAACACTATTTAGCAACCATCAAACATCTTTATGAAAATCAATCACTTGCACTCTTTCCCGACTGGTATGAATTTATTTTTATATATGATCACATGCTGATTTCCTGCTTTTCCAATATTATTGTTGTGCCATCTTTCACCGGGTAATAAATACTTGCTTGTGGCTTCACTGTCTGGCTGTTCACAGCCTTGCTTAACCATGAATTCAAAATAAGTGTTTCCTGAATTAGTGATTGTCTGTTGGTTTTCATCAAATAGATAATCAAAGGCTATTTGTCGCGGACGAACAACCAAAATAGATTGCACAGCCAGTTTTATCTCTAATGCCCCCTTTAGACTATTACGCATGTTTTTATCAACTTGAGCTACGGGTGACTCTGTGAAGGTGATTCGATAGTAACGCTCATTATTATCAGCGGGCCCTTTGTAATATAGCTTAATATTTTGTGCATTATTAGCATGTAACATGAAGCGTTTGGGGGAAAACAACAGTTCGCCTGGTATGGTTGGGAGTGTGACACCTTTAGTTGTTGGGTTATTTATCTTTTCCATCTGGACTTCATACACTTTTGTTACATTACTATTGTTGGTGATAGTTCGAACTATAAAGTCTTCCTTTGGAGCCATGGCGATTGTCATGGCTCCAATGTCAATCGCCAAGGCATTTGAAGAGAGTGCAAATATTAGCAAGGAGCCAAAAAAACGATACATAACTTTCTCCATATTTAGCGCCAAGTTCCCTTTATAGTTATAGTACCACTTTGTTGTACACTTCCCTCCCATAACTCATCATTAATGGTACGCTGTACCATGGGGTCGGTTAGATCAAACTCTAGCGCCAGCTCATAAAACCGGGTAATCCCTTTCCCACTGATGGGATCATTCCATTCTTGCGGTGTAGTGCTATCCTGGATCCCTAATGCACGAATGTCTAAAGGGGTGCCATCGCAACGGATATTATGCTGTGATAATAACCCATTGGTAGTTGAATTAAATACCAACTTGGTCGGTATTGGCACTGCCTGCTCGATGGCCGAGTCCTCTGCAGGATAGAAGGTGCAAAATCCCTGATAAGGTGACCCGATATCTTGGGTAATAGCAATCTCCAACATGTCCGCACTGATGGGGCCACTATCCGATATTTTGTAAGAGAAATTCAAAATGTCTTTTCCTACGCTACCCTCCTGGTATGGAGAGCTCACCCCTTCAGAGGACAGGATAGAGACGCTAAAATCTCGTGGCTTGATAACTATTTCAGTGGTACCACTGAACTCATAAAAACCGCTCTCCGGTGCTTTGATATTTCTCATATTAAAGTTAATCAAGTTTCTAGTTAGCTGTTCTTGCAATCCAAGTCTAACCACTTGCTTGAAAAAATTGCTTGATAGAAAAAGATAGATAGATGATTGACCTTTAAGATAGCTGACATTGTAGTCTGCCCCCCTAAGAGCCCAGTTGGTCAAGTTGGTGCTCATTTGAACATCTGCACTGACAATGGCACTATTCAACGTTGAGTTTTTTATGTTGGTGTAAATATAGGGGTCTGAAAATGACTGGCTGCCATCTTGATTAAATTCATAGTCAAGAAAACGACATAAAACGCCATTTCTAGTTCCTAGCCGATAATTTTCACAACCTTGTGAGCCAGGTAGTATGTATGGCATGCCATTGCTATCAACAATAACTTCGCTGATTGCATTGGTTTGGATAAAACGCAAGTGCCCCGCTTTTTTGTGCTGTGTTTTTTTTACATACCAAGATCCACTATCTTGGTTTATACAGCGCTCTCCTGCTGCTGCGTTATATACTCTTGTTGTCCTGCAAAAGTTCATTTCTCTATTTAATATCGTACCTACAGGCATGCTTCTAAGGTAGTCAAAGAAGCTGGAACTTAGCTTTGCATGTGCATATCCAGTAGCTGCTTTCATTAACCCATAGAAACCTGATTCGTTAACTTCAGCAGGTTTATTAATGGCCTCTGCGGTTTGTGGATCACACCCAGACCAGCTTTTTATGCAGCGCTGGTTAATGTATGGGTGTCTTATTGGCCCATTTTCCCACATGTCTATATTATCGTTAGTTACACTATAGTTATGGCCATTATCCGCATATGCCAAACTCACCTGTCTGGAATCAGAGGTCCAAGCATTACCCCCTGATAAACGGGGGTCAAGGTAATCAGTTGGTGTGATAAATAAGTTGTGGTCCTCCTGATTTTCAATGAATAGAAAATGACGAAGATCAGCATCCACCAAATTATACTTAGTGACAGCTGAATTGCCATTTTGATTCCAGCATGCTGCAAGCGCGATAACAAAAAATAATTTATATGAAAATTTCATAATCAATAATCTCTCAACATGGCATAGGTCGGCATTCCTTGGCAGGTTATCATTCCTACCCAAGCTGCTCCTGAATGTTTTTCAAGATCAAGTTCCGCTTCACAAAACTCACTGCCGTTGCGGAATGTCAATATTGGGTTGGATTTATCCACATCCAGTGAAAACTCTCCAACATCATTGGTGATAGTGGTGCCAACATGGTTATCAATTCGTGCATTAACTATCAGGGAGCCATCTTCGGCTCTTAGTATGCCAAATACAGTGACCATTTCTTTGATAGCATTGCTGGCATCCAGGGTTGCTACGTTACCGGGGAATAAAGTGTACTTTTGTTTTCCGGTATTAATGTCATAGCTGTCTTTGCCTTGCTTGCTATTGAGCAGCTCGATTTCGTATTCACTATAAGGTGAGAGAGCTAAAAAGGTTTGCTCGCCTTTTAAGGGGTAGTCCTGACCATTGATTTTGGCAAGCATCTGACCTTCACGATCTATCCCGGTGTTAATAATGAGTCCGGAGCCGGAGCTATTTTGGCTTGAGGTAATCACTGAGTCTAGAGTTGTGACAAGTGCACCACGAGCAATGAGATTGCCATTTATATCACCGCTGTGGCCACGTCCCATCGTTACCGTACCACCAATCGCTTTGTTCTCGAAACCCAAGGTTCCGGAGAGCGCTGTATTATGAACATCGCTACCATGCACCATTCGAGAAGCGTTGAATGAGGCCAGGTTAATGACGCCATCCATACGTTTTTGATAATTCAAGTTGGCAGTTGTCTGGCCTTGCTCGTTGCTGCTCATACCCAAGCTGAATAAATTGTCGAATGGAATAGAGTAGTCGAGCGTGATACTTCTGTTATCAAAACTATTGAATGTCCCGCCGTCACTTTGCAAGCTTGCTCGCATCGACAGATTGCCATAGCGGCCAGAATAGAGGTGCTGGCTGTAATCAACGTAGCTACGTTCACTGTTTATTTCACGGTCATGCGTGGTATTAAATGTCAGTTGCCCAAGACCATCAATCCAGCCACCTAGATTCAAGGTAATACCGGCAGAGTAAAGTTCCGCTTCACTTACCGTCAGGGTATTACCTACTTTCAGTTTTTCCTGGCTGAGCCACAGGGACGCATTTTCATAAGCCTGCAGGGATAGACCGGATGCGAGTCTCCAGGATTGATCGGAAGACACCATGCTTTGCAATTGGGTATTGAGGTGTTCGTTTACTTGCCAGCTGGCGCGAGCTTCACCTACCGCGGCGTCTTTGAACGCATACGATGTCGTGGCCAACTCAATGGTGTTAAACGAACGAGCCAATGACATACCAAGCAATGGGGAATCGCCATTCTCCTGCGTCCCTTCCATCATCCCTCCCCACAATTGCCATCCCCACTCTTGGGTAAAGTGCTGAGTACCACCTAATTTGGTCACTCGTTGGCTTGTGGTGCTGGTAAGGCGCCCATCGACATACACTTCAACAGTGACGTTATAAATCCCGTTGGGAAAAGCCGAGGTATCGATGTTTTGGTTGCCGATAGCCAAATTTTGCAACGCAATCAGTCGTCCATCTCGGTATACCCTGGCCTCGCCATTGGCTGGCATGAAGACTTGCACCTGAGTGGTCGACTCATTGACTGTCTGCTTGCGTGACTGTGCCTGGTTGCCATACGACGCACCGTAAATACGTCCGGCACTTAGGGCGGTTACCCCGCTCAGCGTCTGAAGGTCCCATGTCGACACCATCCCTGCAGCAATACGACGGTCATCAAGATCTCGCTCGTACATGACGCGATAGATGTCTCCGGATTGTTCCGGTTCCCCGAGATTATAAAGAGAGGCATCCATGGCTATATGATGCGCACCCAGTCCGACGGTGCTGTTCAGTTGCAGGAAGTTCGAGTCGCTATGACCACTTTGTTGGTTATTGTTGAAAGAGTAACCCATGTTGTAGCGATGTACTCCTGTCAGGGTGTCAACGCTTGGTGTCAATGCAACCCGGTTGTCTTGCTGTTTGGCTTGGCCAAATGCTTCGCGTGAGACTTGAATCGTCAGCAACATGGACACCAGGTCAAGCTGCATGCTCGCGTTGCTATCTATTTGCAACCGCCCGTCCGCAGAGAATGTACGCCTTTGTTCATTGGCAAGCATGTTGGTAAGCGTATCGTTGAGTAGTTGCTGTTGTTCACCAGCACTGAAGTCGATACGTAACAAATGGAGCTGTCCACCCTGTAGAAGCAGAGTTGCATTACCGATAGGACTGTCTGTCAATGTGTCGAGTCCGTTGTTTTCATCGGAATATTGCAGGCGAACAGGAACCGCCAGCCCCTCTTCCAGTGCCTTTGCAAAGCTGGCCGGGATGATGACATTGGCAATCTTGAGTGGCGCCGCGCTGTTGGCCGAGGTAGAAACAACTATCAGCATGGAGAGCGGCAACAGGCAGGTTTTCTTCAACATATCAAGCACCATGGTTTACAGATTCCGGCAAGACAACACCGCCACTCGACCGAGTGGTACAGGCTGTACCAGTACAAACGGGTTATTTGACGACGATGAACTCTTGACCGAGCCATAGGCCCAAATGGCTTTTGGGATTGTGCATATCCACTTTCTTGAAATGACGCTTTTTACCGGGCAAGTCGTAGTAGGTCTCTTTGCA
>NZ_JAAKVA010000020.1:0-67458 GCF_049175415.1 Aeromonas sp. 600527
GCGCCGTTGATGCTGACCGATGACGAAATGGCTCAGGTGAATAACTGGCTGAACAAACACCCTGACTTGATAGGAGCTGTGTAATGGCTATCAGTGCCCACTGCATACCCTGTGAAAAGTACAACTGCTGGATTGAGATAGACGTTCGCGACGAACAGAACCGCTCGTTCAAGGGGCAAAAGGTCACCTTGACCGATGCCACTGGCACCAGCAAAACCGTGACTCTGAAAGATGGCCCAACCCTGGTTGAAGGCTTTGCGGTGGGGCCGGTGACGGTCAAGTTCGAGACCCAGCCTTGGCTCAAAGCCGCTCAATCTCGTGAAGCCCTGAAAGAGGGCGAAACCAGCCAGGTTCCCGCCTACACCGAGAAATTTTGGGGGCACTGTGACGTGAAGCGCGAGCATGTCAAAGTAACCACCGGCGACCTCTGCCTCACTGACCCAGAACAGCCGCTACCGGAAGGACACAAAGTCGGGCAAGCCCAGCCGCCACGCTTTATCACCAAGCACTCCTACGTGATTGAGGTGAAAGGCTATCAGCTCACCACCCTGCGTATCGGCGTGTTCTTTGATGGCACCGCCAACAACACCTTCAAGCACAGGGAAGGGAAAAGTGCATTGGAGACAGCATTGGCTCAATGCAGCCCAGAAGAGCAGCAGGTATTGCTGGAGCAGTGTTTTGAAGGGGCGTTACCTGATGGCCTCAATAACAGCGAGAAAAACGACATCACCAATATTGGCAAGGCCAGTGACCTATATCTACGTAATGACAAAGCTCCTGAGTTAAGTGTCGCGGTGTACATCGAAGGCATCGGCACGACCAAAGGTGAGGATGACGCCACCGCAGGCTTAGGGGCAGATAAGGGCCAGACCTCCAGCGCCTCCCGAGTCGAAGAGGCTTGTCGTACCCAGATTGTTGCAGAAATAAAAGAACAACTGGAGAACATACTGCCCACCATTGAGTGCATTCATAAGGTCGAGTTCGATGTGTTTGGCTTTAGCCGGGGAGCCTCTGCCGCCCGCCAGTTTGTAAACCGTATCGATAAGAAGGGGGATCACCCCCTAGTGGAGGCCATGGCTGCTGGCCCAGATATTCCCTTGAAAGCAGGCTTTGATTGGGCCAGTCGGGATAATGTGCGGATCCAGTTTGTCGGGCTGTTTGATACCGTGGTCAGTTCCTATCTGTGGGGCAAACGTAATGTGACGTTGGCCGCTGACTGCGCCGAGCGGGTGGTGCATATTGTGGCAGCTGATGAGTGGCGTTATCACTTTGACTTGACTCGTATCACCGACGATGCCGCTGGCACCGCAATCGCGAAGAATTTTACCGAGGTGATTATTCCCGGCGCTCACTCCGATATCGGTGGGGGCTATTACAGCCGCTGGAGTTTGCGTGATCCCAACAGGGCCTCACCGCTCATCACTGAAAACTGCGTGATCGCAACCTTCAATTCTGATGCGATGCCATACCTCAATCCAACCGATTCCCAGGCATATCGGGATGCCCTTGCCTATGCCAAAATGCGGGTTGGGCAAGGCTGGGGCAAGGGCGTTGTGTCTCTAGCTAGCCCTCGAGATACAACTCAGCTTGGCTATTTGAATGTGCGTCCCAGACCACTGGGGCCGATCACAGGTAGTCAGTCTGGGGGGCATAGGAACATCAGCGTTGATGTGGTACTGCACCGGGTGGTGGAGGGGGAATATTCACGCATACCGCTGCACATGATGTTAGAAGCGGCGCGTGATGCTGGAGTGCCTTTGAACAAGTGGGTATCACAAGGTGATAATGCTTACCGTTTGGATAGCGCACTTTCGTATCCCACAGTGAACTTGGCCAAACTCGATGAGCTATGGGTTGATGTGGCCAAACGGCGCGGAGAGGTGATCAACTTGGCTCGCAGCTTACCTGACGATGTGTACCAAAAGTTGCGGCTAAGTTATTTGCACTACAGCGCTGACACTGGACTGGTCAACAAACCCAACAGAGTTGGTGACAAAGAAATCCGTAAGCTGACGGGGAATGAAAAGGGAGGTTATTAATGCGCTGGATACTCTTATTGCTGCTGTTGCCGCTAGTCGCAGCCTGCCAAGCTGCCCCTACAGGCCCCAAACAACTGGACTGGCGCCATATGGTGGGTTCGAACGCTGATGAGTTATGGGTGACGGAGGTACTCTTTTATCGTCAAGGCAAGTTGGTTGATGCCTCAACCAATGGGGCTCTACGCTCAGTTAGCACTAACTCGTTAAAAGAGAAAGAATACCGCTGGAGCATAGGCAAGGGTCGCAGAGATATTCACCCCGCCCCCGATCGGGTAGAAGTGGAGTGGATTTCATTCCACGATAAAAAGCGCTATCGCATTAGCCTAGCCTTGCCAGCAGAGTTGGAAAGCATGATTGCGCAACCTTATCGAATCAAGGTGAGGGATGAGTGGCGTGAAGTACGCCGAGATAACATTGGCTTAGGTATGGCCACCGGCGGTTATGTGGAAGCATTTTTAACCAACGCCAAAGTGAAGCCTGATATCTTGCTGGCTCGGGGGATTGCTAAGGAAATTCAAACCTCGCAAGACAAGGAAAATCCTGTCACCAAAGTATACAAAGAGTGGTTTGACGATTTTGACAAAGCATACGGTAATGCCTACAAGCAATATCCAGTTCCTAGCGGAATGGCTTGGGCTCCCATCATGGATGCCTACCGCGCAACTCAACCCAAGACAGATACTGACCCAGTAAGGTAATACCATGGAGGTTGAAAGTGCCGGCTAAGGGTACCAAACCAACATCACCAGATGTCCTCCCGCGGCAGCTCACGCCAGAGGAGATTGAAGCTCTGCGCCGCCGACACATTGATAATATGAAGGCGCTTGAAACCATGGATCTCTCCCATCTAGAGCAGGATGTACCAACACAGAGATGAAATATATCGTCGCATTGTTGTGGTTCAGCCTGTCATTAGTTGCCTGCGCGGCGCCACAACCTTTGCCTAAATTTGATTGGGATTATGGTACAGGCAGTAATATAGATCTTACTAAGAACACCAAGACAGAGTTCTATCTTGGAGGGAAACAAGTTTATTCCGACCGTCTGGCCGGTGGCGGAGCTGGAGGTCTACTTACCGATAGAATCAAGACGCAACGTTATTATTGGGCGGGCGGTGGTGGCCTGCCTACCGACGGTATTCCCATCCCCGATAAAGCTGTGATTGAGATGGTTTCCTTCCATGATCGCAAGCGCTACCGCATAAAGGTGGACTTGCCTGCCAATCTGGAGCAACAGATGCGCCAGGTCTACTCTGTTGAGGATCGTTATGACCGCCGTAGCTGGCTCTATTTTGGCCTAGCGCCCGGCGGCTATTTTGAGGTGTTGCTCAAGGGAGATAGGCTAAATGTTAAGCCAGATATTCTGCTTACTCGTGGTATTGCCGAAGTTGTGACCGATGATTGGTATGACCAGAGAGTACCGATTGCGCGCCAATATGGAATGGATGATTTTGATAAGAAATATGGTGAGCTATTCAAGCAATACCCAGTTCCCAATGGCATGGCTTGGGCCCCGATCATGGACGCCTACCGCGCCGCACAGCCCAAAACAGATACTGACCCGGTCCAATGATGACCTCCATGCGCTGGATACTCTTACTGGTGTTGTTGCCGCTAGTCACTGCTTGTCAGGCCGCGTCTACCCCACCCAAAAATTTGGAGTGGTGGCATATGGTTGGTTCCAACTCAGATGAACTATGGGTGACCGAGGTACTCTTTTATCGCCAGGGTAAATTGGTTGATGCTTCGACGAATGGTTCTGCCGGATTTTTTGGGGCTGAAGGGTTAAAAGAAAAAGACTATCGCTGGAGTATTTCAAAAGGGAGCCACACCACACGACCAATTCCAGATCGGGTGGAACTGGAGTGGATTTCATTTCACGACAAAAAACGCTATCGCATTAGCCTGGCATTGCCAGCAGAGCTGGAAAGCATGATTGCACAACCTTATCGCATCAAGGTGAGAGATGAGTGGCGTGAAGAACGTCGAGATAACATTGGCTTAGGTATGGCCACCGGCGGTTATGTGGAAGCATTTTTAACCAACGCTAAAGTGAAGCCTGATATCTTGCTGGCTCGGGGGATTGCTAAGGAAATTCAAACCTCGCAAGACAGGGAAAATCCTGTCACCAAAGTATACAAAGAGTGGTTCGACGATTTTGACAAAGCATACGGTAATGCTTACAAGCAATATCCTATTCCCAGTGGTATGGCTTGGGCTCCCATCATGGATGCCTATCGTGCCGCGCAACCCAAGACGGATACTGACCCTGTGCAATGATGACTTGTACGCGCTGGATTCTCTTATTGCTGCTGTTGCCGATAGTCGCAGCCTGCCAAGCCACTCACTCCGGGCGCCTACCTAAAATAGTGTCCGGATTTAGTCGACCACTACACAGCACATAAGTCGGCGGATTTCGTTGAACTGCTGGCGGTTGTAGCCGACGAGCTTGCAGACTTTGCTGACATTATTGAGCTCTTTGGCGAGCTCTAGCAGACGGCGTTTCCGACGTACTACATTCTCGTTGGTGGTCATACGTTGGCTCCGGATAATACGATAGGCGTACCATTTTATTATCCGGTTAGAAGCCGTATGACCACCCCCTTGTTGAACCATAGTCAGATGAATAGTATCTCTACACGTGCAGCGCCAGCCGATATTGTCTCAACGTCATCATTGGACGCCCTGCGATATCATCGACAAACATTATTACCTTGGGAAAAGCCTTAGTTCAAAGTAAGACCGGCATCAACAATGAAATCCTGGCCAGTACAGCCATTAGACTCGTCAGAACCGAGGAAGAGGGCCATGCGAGCACAATGTGAGCCATCGAGACGGAATTTGAGTGCTTGCAGTTCGACAAACTGGTTCACCGCGGCAGGGTCGAGTTGCGCCCACATCGCATCCTGTTTTGGGGTGCGTATGGCGCCTGGTACAAGGCTGTTAACCCGAATGCCTCTTGCGCCCAACTCCTGCGCCAGGGTACGGGTGAAACCATGGATGGCGGCTTTTGACAGGGAGTAGCAGACTCTCCCGGGGCGACCCCTCATCCAGTTGATGGATCCCATATTGATGATGCTGCCGCTCCCTTTTTGCTCCATGCCTGGCAGCACGGCTTGGATCGCAAACAACTGGTGACGCAGATTGATATTGATGCGGTTTTCGAAATACTCCTCGGTCAGATCCTCAATTTTGTGGTGATCATCGCTGCCCGCGTTGTTGATCAGGATATCGACACAGCCCAGCTGTTGTTCAATAGTCGTAAAACACGCTTTGAGCAGAGTCAGGTCGGTGACATCGCAAAACAGAAACAGGCAGTCAAGCTCATGCGCGAGTGCTTCGCCTGCTGATTTATCAAAATCGAGGAAGGCGACTTTGGCACCCTGGCTGACAAAGGCGCGCACCAACTCTTCGCCAATGCCACTGGCGCCACCTGTGATAACGGCGACCTTGCCGGCAATAGAGTGATATTGTACTTGCTGGGAATAGTTCATAACTGCTCTCCGTGAGTCATAGATTGAATTCATCTGGCAACATTAGAAAAAGTATTTAACACCAATGCGGATCCGGTATGCTTCTGCATCATAGGCAATATTTCTATCGTACCACTGTAATTCCAGATAAGGCATCCATTGTGGATTGATTCGATAACGGGTTTGACTGGTTAGCTCCCAGTGATGATCTTTCCCATTAGCACTATTGAAATTGTTAACACGAGAAAAATAGTGCGATTCAAAAGTATGGGTCAAGGCTGACGTTATTTTATTGACAATATACAGTGCATATTCATTGGTGTCGTTATTATCGCCATAACCATCAAGATCCGTAGTTAGATAATTTTGATGATTGTAACGGTATCGTGCAATAACGGAAAAGTTATCGGTAAAGTTGTACTTTCCATCCAGATACGCAGAGCCACCAGAGCCAGAGCTAGAGGCGTTAACCAAACCACCGGCATTGACCGAGAGTTTGGTGGTTAAATTTAATAGCGGATACCATCCCTCAATTTCGTTATAACTGTGCTTTAGTTTGTCTAGTTTCTCGGTGTTATACGCATTGCTGGCCATAATCCCGGCACCAGAGTCCCAGTTATAGCCGAGTCGCAACAATAACTCATGTTGGTCGGTAGCAAAGTTAAATGCCTCACGGCTTTCAAAATAACCGCCCGCGAAAGCTGCGTTGCAGCATATAAGAGTGATTAAGCATATTTTGGGGTGGATACGCATAGTGATTGACTCGCCAATGGTAAGTTGATATTAAATCGTGCAGCGATTGGCATGAGGTAAATTAATTACCTCATGCGATGGTTTTTATCAGCCAGCTATTGAATGTTTTGCTTTACCAACTTGTAAGTGGCACAGAAATCCTCACGGCCCAAACCGTTATTCAGGCCTTGCTGGTAAATGTTATTCACCAATTCGACTCCGGGCAGGGTCAGCGCCTCTTCGCCCATGAGGTTCTTCATGATGCCGATATCTTTGGCCATGTTCTCCAGCGAGAAGACTGTGTCGTAGTTCTCGGCGATCAGGGCACCTATCTTGCTGGTCAGATAGAAGTTGCTGCCGCCACCGTAAGAGACTGCGGTGTTGAAGCTCTCTTTATCGATGCCGAAATGATCGGCGGTGGCCAGCATTTCGTTGACACTGTTCTGAATTTGGGCGACCAAGGTGTTGTGCAGCACCTTCATGATCAAACCACGGCCATTACCCCCCATGTGGATCTGGTTGCTGCCCATCATGGCCAGCAACGGCTTGACCTTTTTGTAGGCGGACAGGTCGCCACCTATGTAGATCCCGAGCTCGGCAGCCACGGCGGCAGGGACCGATTTGACCACGGGCGCATCGAGCATCACGGCACCGGTTTCTGCTACCTGGCGGGATAAGGCGATTGACACGGCCGGGTCAATGGTGGACATGTCGATGGTGATCTTGCCGGGGCCAAGGTGTGGCAGCAGTTCGGTATAGACCGCTTTGACGTGTTCGGAGCGCGGTACCATGGAGATGATCACATCCGCATCGGCTGTCAACCTGGCAATGGAAGGGGAGGCGATGGCGCCTGCATCGACCACCCGGGCGACAGCCTCCTGATTGATATCGAATACCAACACATTGCCATCAAATTTTTTGACGATGTTCTTTGACATCGCTTCACCCATCAGACCAAGACCGATAAAGCCGATAGTTTTCATCCGTTGTTTTCCTTAAATGTGGGTTTAGCAAGACCGGCGATGTCAACACGCATGCTGAACAGCGCACCTGAGAGCGGACGTGCTGCCAGTTCGGCGGCGTCCATATTTTCGCGAGTGGTGGTGATGAAGAGGGTCTTCATGTCCTCACCACCAAAACAGACCATGGTGGGGCAACGTACCGGCAAGGGATATTCGGCCAGCAATACCCCCTCTGCAGAGAAGCGGGCGATACGATGGCCATCAAACAGGGCGCTCCAGTAGCATCCTTCGACATCGATTGCAGCCCCATCCGGGCGCCCTTCGCCGGCGCGGGCTGCAAACTCGCGCAGCAGTTGCCGTTGACCGAGTGAACCGTCGCGGGCCAGCGGAGTGCGATAAAGGCGGCGGTTGGGGGTATCAGTGGTGTACATCCAGCGCATGTCCGGGCTGAATGCCAAGCCATTGGCTCCCAGAATGTCGCACTGGATCACCGACATCTGCAGCTCGGCATCAACCCGGCATAGCAGGGCGCCGTTGTAATCTCGTGGGCTCCAGTAAGTGCCTGCATAGAAACGACCCGCCTGATCGGTACCGCCATCATTAAAACGGGCCAGCGCTGGGTTATTGGGGTTATCGGCGACTTTTCGCTCGATCTGGCCGTGCTGATCGCACAGATAGATCCCGGTGCGCATCGCTGCGATAAAGCCACCCTGTTCGCGCAGGGCAAAACAACCCACTTCTTCGGGGAAGGGGATCGTCGTCATGACGCCGCTTTCGGGGTGATAGCGGTGCAGGCAACGCTCGAGAATATCGGTCCAGTAGAGCGCCTGTTCAGCAGTGCTCCAGGTCGGGCACTCGGGCAGATGGCCGCGGTAGTCGGCCAGTAGCAGAGCAGGATTAGGCATAGTGAGAAACCTCAAGCAGCATGGCGATCTGCAACTGCCCATTGGCTGGCACAGTGGCCATGGCCAGCGCAGGATCACCAAAGCCACCGTTGTTGATGGCATCGTTGATATGAGAAACCGGCTCGATGGCGATGAAGTCACGATCGGCGGGCGGCAGAAACAGGATGGCGTGAGGCGCATCGGGTGAGCTCAGGGTCACCATCAGCTTCTCATCTGGCCAGCGCACCCGTGCACAGCCACTCCAGTGATGGAAGCAGTTATCGACACTGGCGGGTTCAGGTTTGCGCCAGGTGCGATAGTTCCATTGGGCCGGTAGTGGCGCGAGACCAGTGGGCAGGGACTTGTGGTCGTTGAGTACCACACCGCCTGCGTCGAACTGGATCTCGGCGTGCGCCGCACGGGGAAAATAGGGGTGAAAGCCCAGCCCAGCCGGGACAGCGTGATCGGCCAGATTGTGGTAAGTGAGTACGATATGCAGCGCATTATCTTGCAGGGTAAAGCGCTGAGTTGCCCGATAAGGCCAGGGCCATTGCGCCGCGGATGCTCCCTGTGCGTCATGGTGCAGGGTCAGCACGACAGAGTCATCATCTGCATCCCCTTCTTGCCATGGCTGCTGCCAGCCGTTGCCATGAATTGAGTGGGGATGATCGCCAAAGTTACGCAGCAGGGCGTAATCACATCCGGCGAAGTGAAACCGTCCATGAGCGATACGGTTGGAGTAAGGTACCAGGGGAAAACAGCCCCCCTGGTTGACCGTGACGTTCTGACCATCGGGCAGAGAGCGCAAGATCTCCCTGCCATGCCAGGTCAGTTTGCCGATAGCGCCACCGAGCTCGGGGATGAGCTCCAGATCAAGCGGGCCGCTTTGGCGGTGAAGCCTCTTCATCAGTAAACCTCGCCACCGGATATGCTCAGACGTTCCCCCCGGATCGCGGCGAGCTGTTCACGGGCGCGAGCCAGCAGGTAACTCATGTCGGAGCCGAGCGCCACGAAGCTAAAACCCATCTCTTGATATTTGTTCACCAGCTCGGGGTTGCCACCGACGATCCCGCAAGGCAATCCCAATCGCTGGCACTTCTCCAGCCCTTCGCGGATCTTGGCTTGCACCTCGGGGTGAGAGGGATTGCCAATATGGCCCATGGCTGCGCTCATATCGCCGGGGCCGATAAAGAAGCCGGTCACTCCTTCAATGGCCATCTCTTCCATGGCATCAATGGCGTCAGGGGTCTCAATTTGCAGGATCAGGCAGAGCTCTTCCCGGGCTTTACGCACGAATTCGGGGTCGGCACCGTAACCGGACGCACGATGCACCGCGGCAAAGCCGCGTTTGCCTAGGGGAGGGTAGTAGGCCGCCTCTACCGCTTTGCGGGCTTCTGCTGCACTGTTGACAAACGGCACCATCAGCGATGTTGCACCGCCATCCAGCGCCCGTTTGATCAACACTGTGTCGTTCCAGGCCAGGCGGTAGAGTGGGGTGGTGGCCGGGTTGCTGGCACGAATGGCGCGATCGATGCGGATCGCATCCAGGCTATCGACCGGTACATGTTCCTGGTCCAGCACCAAAAAATCGAAACCGACAGTCGCCATGGCTTCCGCCACCGTATCGCTGCCAGTCATCATCCAGGTGCCCAGTGGGCGTGGACCTTGAGTAATCGCAAGTTTGAACGGATTCATTGTTTGCTCCTTTAAAAAATCGGGGGCTCGGGCACTTTGCTGCCAGCCTGGAGGAAATCGAAGTCACAGCCCTGATCGGCCTGGGTCACATGTTGTTGATAGAGTGCGGCATAAGAGCGTTCATAAACTTTGTGTACCGGTTTGAGCGTGCGGCGGCGCTCGGCCAGCTCTTCATCACTGACCAGCATGTTGAGACGGCCATTGGCGATATCGAGCTCGATGAGGTCACCGGTACGTACCAGTGCCAGTGGGCCACCAATTGCCGCTTCAGGGGCAACGTGCAGGATGCAGGTGCCATAGTGAGTACCGGACATGCGGGCATCGCTGATCCGCACCATGTCGGTGACGCCTTGTTGCAGCAGCTTTTTCGGGATTGGCAGGTTGCCCCACTCCGGCATGCCCGGCGCGCCGACCGGGCCGGCATTGCGCAGGATAATCACTGACTCCTTGGTTACCTCAAGGGCTGGGTCATCGATGTGATCCGAGAGCTCTTGATGGCTGTCAAAGACGATGGCGGGGCCCTTGTGGTGACGCAGTTCGGGTTTGGCGGCAGATGATTTCATCACAGCTCCGTTGGGACACAGATTGCCGCGCAATACTGTCAATGCACATCCACGGGAGAGCGGTACCACAGGGTTATCGAGCGAGCGGATCACGTTGTCGTCATAACATGTCGCGTTGGCAATCCACTGTGCAACGGGACGATTGGTGACCCCGATCGCATCGAGGTGGAGGAATGACTCCACCTTTTTCAGCTGGGCCATCAGACCGCCGGCGAAGAAGAACTCCTCCATCAACTGATCACCAGAGGGAAACAGATTGGCCAGCACAGGGACTTCCCGTGCTACCGACTCCATGTCTTCCAGAGTGAGGTTGATGCCTGCCCGGTTGGCCATCGCAATCATGTGGATCGCGGCATTGGTGGAGCCGCCGAGCGCCATGTAGGCCACTACGCCATTGAGGAAGTTGGCTCGGGTCAGCCAGCGGGAAGGTTTGTGATCATGCCACACCATGTCGACGATGATTTGGCCGCATTGGGCTGCCATCTGGACGTGTCGCGAGTCAGCGGCGGGGATGGAGCTGGCCCCCGGCAACATAAAGCCCATGGCATCGGCGATGGAGGTCATGGTGGATGCCGTGCCCATGGTATTGCAGGTGCCGATGGAGCGAGTCATCGCCCCCTCCAGCTCGATCCAGTCATGCTGGGTAATGGCCCCCAAGCGCAATTGGTCCCAGAACTTCTTGGTATGGGTACCGGCACCGGTGACATGGCCGCGCCATTTGCCGCTCGACATGGGGCCGGCGGGGCAGAAGATCACCGGCAAGTCCATCGAAATGGCACCCATCAGCAGGGCTGGCGTGGATTTGTCGCAACCGCCGAGCAGCACGGCCCCATCGATCGGATGCTGGCGCAGCAGCTCTTCTGCCTCCATCGCCAGAAAGTTGCGATAGAGCATGGTGGTCGGCTTGACCAATACTTCCCCGACCGACAGCGCGGGCAATTCAACGGGGTAGCCCCCCGCGGCCCAGACAGCTCGTTTGACGGCCTCGGCGCGCTCACGCAGGTGGCTATGGCAGGGGCTCATTTCACTCCAGGTATTGATGATCCCGATCACGGGCTTGCCCATGAATTCGTCGCGGTTCAAGCCACTTTGCTGACTGCGTTGACGGTGGGCGAAGGCACGGATGGTGTCGGGGGCATACCAGCGTTGGCTACGCAGCGCCGAGATATCGAGCTTGGCCAGGTTTTCACTGTTGAATGACATAGGAATACCGCTCTCTTTGTCTGATTTGATTAAGGATTAATTCAATAAAAACAGCATGTTAAATTCCCCCATTCTGACCTGCGCGAAGAGGATGGCTGTCAGGCGATGGAGTAGATTGCTCATGTATCCGGTGATGGGGTCTCCGGGGAGAAGCAAGGGCATGGCGTTGTGCCAGCTCCCGGACGATCTGTTGATAGCGGGCATCAGTGAGCGGGTAGAACAGCAACATCAAGGCTGCAGCGCAAATCAGGGCGCAGATCGGGTAGAGAAACATCAGATTAGCGATGCTGCTTTGGGTCTCGGTGCTTTGCGTCGCGTTGGGAACATAGCCTGACCATGCCAGCACCAGCCCGGGAATGAGGCCCGCAAGCGCGGCCGAGCATTTGCGGCAGAAGGTCAGACTGCAGTAGACCAGCCCCTCGGTGCGGATGCCGGTTTTCCATTCCCCATACTCGACGGTGTCAGAGATGAACGCCCAGTTGAGACTGTTGACGAAAGCGGATCCCCACAGGGCCAGGGAGGTAAAGAGGATGTAATCGAGAGCGCTCTCGCTGTAGAGGTAGTTGAGCAGGTCACCGCATATCCACACGCCAATACCGGCCAGATAGACAGGTAGTTTGCCAAAACGGTGCACGGCAAAGGGAACCAGCAATACCCCCAGGTAGATACACCCTATGCTGATGAAGCTCATGTAGGCGATCATCGATACGTCGCCAATCACATATTGGGCGTAAAAAACCTGAACAATCAGCTTGGTGTTGAACGCTGCCAGCGTCAGCAGATTGGCCAGCGCCAGGATGCCCAGCGGACGGTTTGCCAGCACGGCCCGTGCGTTGGTTTGTACTGCCGAAAACCCCGATTCGTTGACAACCGATGGCAGCACATGGCGTTCACGAACTCTGCTGTAGCAAAAGAGTACTGCTGCAGCCCCCATGACCGAATAAATCAGTACCGCAACGCTATAGCCGACCTGTGGCTTGTCAAACAGCAATACCAGCGGCATGAACCCTACCGAGCAGAGCAGTAATCCGGTATTGGCTCCCCCCTGGCGCCAGGCGGCGAGCTCGGCTCGGTCCTGGAGTCGCTTGGTGAGGGCCGGGACCATGGCGCCATAGGAGGCATTGCCAAAACTGTAAAAGGCACCAAACATCATGAACAGCAGGGTAAACAGCACTGTTTTAGCGATGACCGGGAGCTCAACGCTGGTAAACAGGGCGGTGTTGATAAGAGCCAGTGGCACTATGGTCCAGAGCAGGAAGGGGCGAAATTTACCTCTGGGGCCGAGCTCGGAACGATTATCCAGCACGCTGCCGGTCACCAGATCGGTGCAGGCGGTAAAGAACTTCGAAACCAGAAAGATTGCTCCGGCCCATGCTGCCGGAATGGCTGCCACATCGGTCAGGAAGATCAGCAAATAGAGAGTTGTGCAGTTGAGCAGGAAGTTATAGCCGAGATCACCCACTCCGTAGGCCATCTTTTCCTGCCATGCCAGACGGTCACTTGCCACATTGCGATATGTCATGGGATCACATCCTTGAAGAGAGCAACAGCGTGGCCAGCACGCCGCTGCCAGTTGCATGAGAGTCAGCTTTGGGTGGTCGCCACACGGCGGGCACCAAGGCTGGCGATGATCTCTTGATAGCGCTGCTCGTTGAGGGTGTAGAAGAGGGCCATCACCAGTGCCGTTACGATGGCCAGGCTTGCCGGGTAGATGAAAATCAGTCCGGTGATCCCGGCTTTGGCGGCATCGGTTTGCTCCACATTGGGCATATAGCCAACCAGTGCCAGAGCGAACCCGGGGACGAACCCTGCGATAGCTTGCGAACACTTTCTAAAGAAGGTCATGCCGCAGTAGACCAAGCCTTCGGTACGGGTACCGGTTTTCCACT
Organism: Aeromonas sp. 600527; assembly: GCF_049175415.1. NCBI lineage: Bacteria > Pseudomonadati > Pseudomonadota > Gammaproteobacteria > Aeromonadales > Aeromonadaceae > Aeromonas > Aeromonas sp. 600527. The sequence continues at coordinate 13,440 of NZ_JAAKVA010000020.1, forward strand.
CACCGTACTCAACGGTATCTGAGACAAATGCCCAGTTAAGGCTGTTGACGAAAGAGGTGCCAAAGAACGCCAGCGAGGTGAACAGCACGTAACTCATGACGGTGCCACCGAACAGGTAGTTGGCAATGTCGCCGGAGATCCACAGGCACAATCCGGCCAGATAGACAGGTTTTTTGCCGAAGCGGCGTACCAGCGCAGGCACAGACAACACCCCGAGGTAGATGCACCCCATGCTGACAAAGCTCATGTAAGAGACCATGGAGACATCACCCAGAATGTACTGGGCGTAGAAGACCTGCACGGTGAGTTTGACGTTGAATGCGGAGAGGGTCAGCAGGTTGGCTACTGCCAGCACCAGCAACTGGTTGTTCTTGAGTACCGCCTTGAGCCCCTCCTTGATAGTGGGCTTCTCGACGATCTGGTCAGGGTCATTACCTATGATGGTGTGGTGTTCTTTGACGTTGAGGTAGCAAAAGAGTACCGCCGCCAAGCCGACCGAGGTGTAGGCCAGGGCTGCCACCATGTAGCCGGTCTCCTGGGATTCAAACAACATGGCGATGGGCATGAAACCGACGGTGGCCAGCAACAAGCCAGTGTTGGCTCCGCCCTGACGCCAGGCTGCCAGCTCTGCGCGATCCTGAACATTTTTGGTCATAGAGGGCACCATGGCGCCATAGCTGGCATTGCCCAGGCTAAAGAACAGGCCAAAGGCCATAAAGCAGACGATGAACAGGGTGGTCTTGGTCTCGCTGTCGAGCTCAAAATTGCAAAACAGCAACATGTTGCAGACAAACAGCGGCACTATGGTCCAGAGCAGCATCGGACGAAACTTGCCGCGAGGTCCGAAGCTCTTGCGGGTGTCGAGGAAAATGCCGGTGCCCAGGTCGGTGAAGCCGGTGAACACTTTCGCCACCAAAAAGATGACGCCTGCCCACGCCGCATTGATACCTGCTACATCGGTCAGAAATTTAAGCAGGTAGAGGGTAGTGATATTCAATACAAAGTTGTAACCAAAATCGCCGACGCCATAGGCAAGTTTTTCCCTAAAAGGCAGTCTGCTTTCGATATGCGCCTGAACAACCATTTTATTCTCCATAGTGTGGAATCCATCCGGCAGCTCAATAATCGTAGCGATGCGATTGCTGGCGCAAGGGTGATTGTTGAAAAGTGGGATCCAGATCGAGAGATTGCGCTGGTGGTTAAGGATTCTCTTACAAATGGTGTTTGCAAGCGGGCCAAGCGTTTTCGTGTGGCGGGTGTTGATTGGTGATCGAGATCGCTGTTTGGGTTTTACGCGATTGAAATGAAATCGTAGCGCTATTATTGTGTTGGCGAGCAAACGGGGATGGCCCGACTAAACAGGAGCTTATGCAATGCAACTCGAATTTTCGTCACAGGCGTTAACGATTCAGCACCAGCAGCAGTTGTTATTTTCTCATCAAGCGGATGCCCCGGCGTTTTATATAGGCAAGGGCCGGGAAAAAATGGAAATTTATCGCGGCAACTTTGACATCGAAGACTACATCGAGTCTCGCGTTGCATTGGCTCATATCGAACAGGTTGACAACAACCTGTTTGTTTTTGCCCCGAATGCCTTTACTCCTGCTTTGCTACAGGTGGCAGTGGTGTGTGATGGCGATGATGTGATGCTTTATCCGACCATACTGGACGAGGCATATAACCGCTTTTGGGTCAGATTGCCGGCCGAACGTAAAGAGCATGTCTGGGGTTGTGGCGAGCAGATGTCCTATTTCGATTTGCGTGGTCGTCACTTTCCGTTGTGGACGTCAGAGCCCGGTGTTGGTCGCCATCCCCACAGCGAGATCAAATGGAAAGCCGATGTGATGGGCAAAGCCGGTGGGGATTACTACCACACCAACTATCCGCAACCCACGTTTGTCTCCTCTCGCAAATACAGCTGCCATATCGACACCACCGCTTATGCCGATTTCGATTTTCGTCACGAAGGGTTTCATGAGCTGCAAGTGTGGGCGATCCCGCAGGCCATCGAGTTGCGCACCGCAGAGAGCTATCTGGGCATTATCGAAAAACTGTCCGCCCGGTTTGGCCGCCAGCCCAGGTTGCCGGAGTGGGTTTACAAGGGGGCGATCCTTGGTCTGAAGGGGGGGGAGGTCAATACCTTCAGTCGTCTGGAAAACGCCCTTGACCATGGTATCAAGGTTTCGGGTCTGTGGAGTGAAGACTGGTGCGGCTTGCGGGTCACCTCGTTTGGCAAGCGCCTGTTCTGGGACTGGGATTGGCAGTACCATCAGGATCGCTACCCCAATCTGCCCGCCAGGATCAAGGCGCTCAATGACCAGGGCATCGAGTTCATGGCCTACGTCAACCCCTACCTGTGTGAAGATGGCAAGCTGTTTCCAATCGCCAAAGAGTTCGGCTATATGGCGCTGGACAAGGATGGTCAGGTTGCGCTGGTCGACTTTGGCGAATTCTATTGCGGCTGTGTCGACTTTACCAATCCAGACGCCATGGCCTGGTTCCGTGATACCGTGCTGCGTAAAAACATGCTGGATATGGGGATCAAAGGGTGGATGGCTGACTTTGGCGAGTACCTGCCGACCGATAACATCTACCTGCACAACGGTGTCGATGCCAAGCTGATGCACAATGCCTGGCCGACTCTGTGGGCCCAGTGCAACGCTGAAGCGATCGCGATGAACGGCCAAACCGGTGATGCCCTTTTCTTTATGCGAGCCGGTTACACCGGGGTGCAGCAATACTGCCCGCTACTGTGGGCAGGCGATCAATGTGTCGATTTCAGCCGTCACGACGGTCTGGTCACGGTGATCTCGGGGGCGCTCTCCTCCGGTATGTTGGGGAACGCGTATCACCACTCGGATATCGGTGGCTACACCTCACTGTTTGGCAACCGTCGAACCAAGGAGCTGTTTGACCGCTGGGTTGAAATGGCTGCCTTTACCCCAGTCATGCGTACCCACGAAGGTAACCGCCCTGATGAGAATTTCCAGTTTGACCAGGATGGCAGCACGTTGGCGCATTTTGCCCGGATGACCCGAGTTTATTGCCACCTGACTCCTTACTTGCGTAGCCTGGTGGATGAAGCGGCCGAGAAAGGGTATCCGGTTCAACGTGCCATGATGCTGCATTTTGAACATGATCCCGAGACCTACGTCATACAGGATCAATACCTCTATGGGTCAGAGTTGCTGGTGGCACCGGTTCACCAAGGGGATGTGCGTGAGTGGACAACTTACCTGCCTGCAGGTGAGCAGTGGACGCATGTCTGGAGCGGCCAGCGCTTTACAGGGGGCCAGCGGGTCACTCTGCCTGCACCGATTGGCCAGCCCCCGGTGTTCTATCGTGCCAAAAGTCCCTGGGCTTCGCTGTTTGCCGAGCTAAAGGATCTGGAGTAAATCGCACCGGCGTTCGCTATAGAGGATGCGACCCGGATAACCCATGGCCGTGACAATGTTCACGGCCATTATGTTTCAACAGAGGAGCAGAGCAGCATGATTGACACTCTTGACGTTGTGCAAAACCCCAGCCAGGACGACATAGATTTTTTACGAGACAACCTGATCAAAACCAATCGTGAGTTTGTCGGTGAACAGATACGTCGCCCACTTGCCATCTTCTATCAGGATGAGCAGATGCGTCGTGCCGGAGGATGCAGCGGCCATACCTACGGTAACTGGCTCTATATCGAGTATCTGTGGGTGGCCAGTAGCCTGCGGGGGCGCGGTGTAGGAGGCCGGTTATTGGCGGCGATGGAGCAGGCTGCCCGCGAGCGCGGCTGCTGTTTTTCACAGCTCGATACTTTTAGCTTTCAAGCAAAGCCTTTTTACCAAGCGCGGGGGTATTCAGTCGTCATGACGTTGGAAAAGTGCCCGGTGTTTCATCAACGATATTACTTAACCAAAACCTTGTAGCGCAGGCAGTGACTGGTGTCCTGCTTAAAAATATCTGACGCAACGGATAGTGTTCTGGTAGATACATGGGGGGCATTTATCTTCATGGGCTATTTATCAAGGCCATGGTTTTGTGATGGTTCATGGTGTGACTATATTGGCTTGGTCACAAAACAAACCGGGTACTCTGTCTGGGGATCAAGTCAAATCCGGCATCAATGATCTCGCCCTTATAATCGGGCTCGCGAGCCATCCGCAACATCATGGATGCAGCCTGGCTGGCAACAGAGTGGATATTGATATTGATACTGGACAAGGTCACGGGTGCCAGATAACCGCTACCTGGAAAATCGCCAAACCCGATGATAGAGAGTTGCTCTGGTACCGGGATATTGCGTGCAATCGCCTCCATCAGCAATGCCGTACCAATGGTATCGTTTGATGCAAAAATGCCGTCGAGTTTTCGCTCTTTGAGCAGTGTCTTGATGAGTAGCTCGCGCGCGGCGGGATAAATATTGTCGCTGTAAGGGATTTCGACCAACAAGGGATCCATACCCGCCGTCTCAAGTGCCTGGCAAAAGCCGCTGTAGCGGCTCTGCGCACGCACGTCATCGTTAAAACGGGTCGTGAAATAGGCAATTTTATGGCAGCCGGAGCGTATCAGGTAAGATGCGGCATCGTAACCCACCTGAAAATGATCGATACCGACCTGCGCGACAAACGGACTGGCTTCACCGATTTGCCATGCTTGAACCACAGGCACCGCACTGTGCTCCAGCATACGAATCGTAGTATCACTGTGCTTAGCGCCAGTGAGGGTTATGGCAGCAGGAGACCATTGTAAAATGGAGCGGATCTGCTGCTCCTCTTTTTCCATGGAGTGATCATGAGATGCGATATAGAGCTGAAAACCTGCATCACTCACGATATGTTCAATCTGTTGGACAAAGGTACTAAAGGTAATATTGGAAATGGAAGGAACGATAATTGCCATTGCCGAGCTTCGCCCGGCAGTAAACTGACTGGCAATTTTGTTGTGCACATAACCCAATTCATCAATGGCACGCTGAATTTTATGGCCGGTATTGGCTTTTACCTTGTCTGGATGACGTACATAAAGTGAGACTGTCGAGGGGGACACTTTGGCCAGGGCCGCGACATCATCAAGCTTGACGGTTTGTTTGCTTCTCGAGGACACGTGTTCTGCTTCCTGATTGGTTTTACTCGGCTCGATATCCTTCGTGATCTGAGGGAAAAGCCATCCAATAATCTCCCGACATGTATTTAAGTGTATAAAAAATAAGGCTTAAGTAAAAGTGATGATTCGCTGTAGGAGGTGCGTCGGCAATTCGGGTTACTTGTATGGTAATTAGATTTTGGTTAGCCATTACAAATAAAAACGTGTTGCCAAGAGCGCTTGACCGTTTTGGCATCCAACGTCGAAAAATGAGCCTGTTTAACCGCCATTACCCATGGCAGTTCACTGTTCAAATAAACACCACACCCCATGGTGAAGGGGTGTTACTTCAGGGTATGAGTATGAGTGTTTAGTGTTATGGGAATAGGTAGTTCTCATCGGCACTCTCTGCAATCGTCTAATGGGTGTTACAACCGCGTTGGATAGCTCACCGTTCAGTGCCTGGGACGTAGCGACAACCACTTGGCATGGGGGTTATTGAGCATGTGGCTCTGATGAAGGTAGTGGAGATACGTTCGCCTCCTGCCGGTATTGGCGCAGCAGTTTGAGGAAATCGTCCGGTTCCCGATCCAGGCTGCCTACCGGGATCAACAGGTCATAACCGAGCAAGTGGCGCATGCGAATCATCCGGTGGGCCAGCATGGCCAATGCGCCATCGTAGTGCAGCCCTTGCGGGGAGCAAAAGTGACTCTCCTCCAGCCAGTCGATGCCCTGTAAGGGATCATTGGTATGCACAGGCTGCTCATGGGGCTGCTCATTATGCAAGGCATGCAGCAACACAGGGCGCTGCTCTGTCAACAGATGCACGGCCAGTCTGGGAGTGATCAGGGTCAGAAACTCGTCATACTGTTTTATCTTGAAACCGATATAGGGCAGGGGCTGGAGATCCCAACCAACATGGATTCTGGGTTGATCGATACGCTGGATGTTGTGCCACTTCAGTGCCCAGCCGCCATATTTGTGGTGATAGTGGAGGGATTGCTGGCATAGGGAGAGGCTGATCGGGGGTTCATTGAGCTTGAGCCAGCCTATCAAGGTCATCATCATGCCACTCAGTAGCAATATATAGGCCGGGAGCACCGGGCCTTCCACAAGCAACCAGAGCAGTAATAGCATCAGGCTGGTGATGAGCCCCCCGGCCCAGATCAGGGTCAGCCCGTTTCGGCGGACCAGAGGCTTTATATGTTGTGTCTCCATTTAACCTCCTTGTCCTGATGAGAGGGGCGATCTTTTATGACACCACCTGATTGTCTTTGAGCAAGTATAAGAGCCGCGTTTTTGCGCTGGCCAGCAAAGCAAATGGCAGTCATGGGCCGGCTCGGGTATAGTCCTGCGCCAATGGCGTTATCCTGTTTTGCTGACCCGTCGTGGCCCAGGTGGTGGCGAGGGCCAGGCCTGTGTAAGGAGTGTTATGAAGTTCAGTCCCCTGCTCGATGAGATGATGAAAGCCCTGCAGGTATTGCCGGGGGTGGGGCCCAAGTCTGCCCAGCGGATGGCCTTTACCCTGCTCGAGCGTGAGCGCAGCGGCGGCTTGCGGTTGGCCCAGCTGCTCTCTCGCGCCCTGACCGAGATTGGCCACTGCAGCCACTGCCGCACCTTTACCGAGAACGATCGCTGCGATATTTGCGCCAATCCCAAGCGGGAAGAGAACGGTCTGCTCTGCGTGGTGGAGAGTCCGGCGGACGTGGCCGCCATCGAGCAGACCGGCCAGTTTTCCGGTCGCTACTTCGTGCTGATGGGCCATCTGTCGCCGCTGGACGGTATAGGCCCGGAGGAGCTGGGGCTCGATATTCTGGAGCGCCGCCTGAAGGATGAGGCGATCAGCGAACTGATCCTCGCCACCAATCCCACCATCGAGGGGGATGCCACCGCCTGGTATATCGCCGATATGGCCCGTGCGGCCGGGGTGGAGGTGAGTCGCATCGCCCATGGCGTGCCGGTAGGGGGTGAGCTGGAGCTGGTGGATGGCACCACGCTCTCCCACTCCCTGATGGGACGCCAGCGCCTCAAGTAAGGGGCGGGTGGTGACAAGTCGCGAAAAACTGAACATAAAATCGGCGGTTACACGCCAACAGGGGGCGAATGAGCAGGATTGCACATTCGCCCCCTTGATATTTGGATCGCTGTCCCCATCTAGGTTGGGCGTATGTTCAACCCGATGTTTCTGAGGATTGGTCCATGACCCAAAGTGTTCATGCCGAAACCCACGGCTTTCAAACTGAAGTCAAACAACTGCTGAGCCTGATGGCTCACAGCCTCTACTCCAACAAAGAAGTATTCCTGCGCGAGCTGATCTCCAACGCATCCGATGCGGCGGACAAGCTGCGCTTCAAGGCGCTTTCCGATGCCTCTTTGTTCGAAAACGATGGCCAGTTGCGTGTGCGCCTGGTGGTGGACAAAGAGAAGCGTACCCTGACCATCTCCGATAACGGGATCGGTATGACCCGTGATCAGGTGATTGAGCATCTGGGTACCATCGCCAAGTCCGGCACCGCCGAATTCTTCAAGAACCTCTCCGGCGATCAGGGCAAGGATTCCCAGCTGATCGGTCAGTTCGGGGTCGGTTTCTACTCTGCCTTTATCGTGGCCGACAAGGTGACCGTGGTGTCCCGCGCCGCCGGTACTGCTCCGGAGCAGGGTGTGCAGTGGGAGTCGGAAGGGGAAGGCTCCTTCACCGTCGCTGATGTGACCAAAGAGGGTCGCGGTACCGACGTCATCCTGCACCTGCGCGCCGAAGAGGACGAGTTCCTCGATGACTGGCGTCTGCGCTCCGTGGTGGGCAAATATTCCGATCACATCAGTGTACCGGTCGAGATGTTCAAAGAGGGTACCCCGGATCGCGAAGAGGATGGTGAGACCATCGTCGGCACCCCGGGCGAGTGGGAGCAGGTCAACCGCGCGACTGCACTGTGGACTCGTAACCCGAAAGATATCAAGGACGAGGAGTATCAGGAGTTCTACAAGCACGTCGCCCACGACTTTGAAGATCCGCTGCTCTGGGGTCACAACCGGGTGGAAGGGGCGCAAGAGTACACCAGCCTGCTCTACGTACCGGCCCGCGCACCGTTCGACCTCTACAACCGCGATCAGAAGCACGGTCTGAAGCTCTATGTGCAGCGCGTCTTCATCATGGATGACGCCGAGCAGTTTATGCCGACCTACCTGCGCTTCGTCAAAGGGGTGCTGGACTCCAACGATCTGCCGCTCAACGTCAGCCGCGAGATCCTGCAGGATAACAAGGTGACTGCCTCCCTGCGCAAGGCTTGCTCCAAGCGCGTGCTGACCATGCTCTCCAAGCTGGCGAAAGACGATGCCGAGAAGTACGCCAAATTCTGGAAAGAGTTCGGTAACGTGCTCAAAGAGGGCCCGGCCGAGGATTACGCCAACCGCGAAGAGATCGCCAAGCTCCTGCGCTTTGCCAGTACCGCTGGCGAGGGTGAAGCCCAGACCGTGTCGCTGGAAGATTACGTTGGCCGCATGAAGGAAGGCCAGCAGAAGATCTACTACATCACTGCTGACTCCTATGCCGCCGCCAAGAACAGCCCGCACCTCGAGATCTTCCGCAAGAAGGGTGTCGAAGTGCTGCTTATGTGGGAGCGCGTGGACGAGTGGCTGATGAGCCACCTGACCGAGTTCGATGGCAAGCAACTTATCTCCGTCACCCGTGGCGAGCTGGATCTCGGCGATCTGGAAGACGAAGCCTCCAAGCAGGCACAGGAAGAGGCCGAGAAGGCCAACGCCGGTCTGGTTGAGCGGGTCAAGAAGAGCCTGGGCGATGCAGTGAAAGAGGTGCGTGTCACCCACCGTCTGACCGACTCCCCCTCTTGCATCGTCACCGACGCCTACGGTATGAGCACCCAGATGATCAAGCTGATGCGCGCGGCCGGCCAGCCGGTACCGGAGCAGAAGTACATTCTGGAGCTCAACCCTGATCACGCGCTGGTGAAGAAACTCGACACCATTGAAGACGAGGCACTGTTCGGTGAGTGGGTCACCCTGCTGCACGAACAGGCCCAGCTGGCCGAGCAGGGCGGGCTGAATGATCCGGCGAGCTTCGTCTCCCGCATCAACCGTCTGCTGCTGCAAGCCTAAGCAGCAACGCCGGTAACAGAAAGCCCACTGCATGCAGTGGGCTTTTTTGATCCCGCCGAGTGAGCTCGGCGAAACACAGCGGCAATGGAGGCGGCCAGCGCCTCTCTACTTGCGGTATTCGTTGTTGTAGTTCTGGATGAGACGGCGGGTCACCTCGTGCTGGGGATCGGCAAACACCTTGAGGGTCTTGCCGCGCTCCACCACCCGACCTTCGTGCATCACCAGCACCTCGTCGCTGATATGGCTGACGATGCCCAGATCGTTGGCTACCAGCACATAGCTCAGCCCCATGGTCTCCTGCATCTCCAGCAGCAGGTTGATGATCTGGGAGCGTACCGAGATATCCAGGGTGGAGAGCGCTTCATCGGCCACCACGATTTTGGGGTTGAGGATCAATGCCCGCGCCAGCGCCACACGCTGCTGCTGACCGGCAGAGAGCATCTGCGGGTAGAAGAGGGCGTGGTCCGGCAGCATCCCCACCATGCGTAGGGTCTGGATCACCTTCTCGTGACGCTCCTCCTCACTCATCTCGGTGTTGAGTCGCAGCGGGGTTTCCAGGATCTGGCCGACCCGGATCTTGCGGTTTAGCGAGGTGTTGGGGTCCTGAAAGATCATCCGCAGCAGCTTGCAGCGGGTTTGATAATCGCCGTGCACCATCAGTTGACCGTCGATGGCGATGTCACCGCTGGTGGGCTCGATCATGCCAGCCAGTATACGGGCCAGGGTGCTCTTGCCGGAGCCTGCTTCTCCCAGAATGGCCAAGGTCTGGCCTACCTCCAGATCAAACGAGAGGGGCTTGATCGCCTCCACCGCCTGACGACGGAACAGACCGGTGCGGTTTTGATAGGTTTTGCTAAGGCCTCTGACCTGCAACAGGGATGGCTCGATCACAAGCGGGGCTCCTTCATGGGGGCGTTAACGATCATCACTTTTTCGGCTCCTCCATGTTCAGCGGGAAGTGACAGCTGAACTGATGGCCCTTGATCTTGTTCATCAACGGAGTCTGCACGCACTGCTTCTGGGCGTAGGGGCAGCGCGGCCCCAGACGGCAGCCGATGGGCAGGTGTTGCAGCGGCGGTATGACGCCGGGCAGGGTCTCGAGGCGCGACTTGTGGCGCACCAGCTTGTCAAAGTCGGGGATCGATTTGAGCAGGGCATCGGTATAGGGGTGATGCGGGGTTTCGAGGATCTGCTCCCGGGTGCCCACCTCCACCATCTGGCCGCAATACATCACGTTGATGGTATCGGTCAGGTTGGCGATGGCGGCGATATCGTTACTGATGATCAGGATGGTGGTATTGCCCAGCTTGTTCATCTTGTCCAGCAGTCGCAGGATCTGGGAGTGGGTGGTGGACTCCATGGCGCTGGTGGGCTCGTCGGCTACCAGCAGACGCGGCTGGTTGGCAATGGCCATGGCGATCATCACTTTCTGGCACATGCCATCCGACAGCTCATGGGGATAGGCGCGCATCACCTTGCGGTGATCCTTGACGCCTACCCGGTGCAGCAGGGCGATGGCCTTCTTCTTGCGCCACTGGAAGCGCTGCCAGAATTGTCCCTCGAACGAATCGGTCGGGATCGCCTCTTCCAGCTGGGTGCCGATCTCCTCGGAGGGGTCGAGACAGCTGATGGGGTCCTGGAAGATCATGGCGATCTCGCGACCCATGATGCGACGGCGCTCCTTGGGGGCCATGGTCAGCAGATCCATGTCGTTGAAGCGCATCCGGTCGGCACGTACCGTCCAGTTGTCCTTCTCGATGCCGACGATCACCTTGGCGATCAGACTCTTGCCGGAGCCGGATTCACCCACCAGACCGCGGATCTCCCCCTCGGTCAGGGTCAGGCTCACCTTGTCCACCGCCTTGACCTTGCCCTGCGGGGTGTCGATCTCGATGGTGAGGTTGCGTATGTCGAGCAGAGGCATCAGTCATTCCCCTCTTTGAGTGCTTCACGAATGCCTTCACCAACCAGCGATGGGTTGACCTGCACGCCGTACAGGAATGAGTGGGGGACAAGGGTGAGCATGTCTATCTTGGGCACAGAGCATTGCATCAGTCATTCCCCTCTTTGAGCGCTTCGCGGATGCCTTCGCCAACCAGGTTGGTGACCAGCACGCTGAACAGGATAGCCATGCCCGGCAAAGTGACGGTCCAGGGGGCGAGATAGATGAGATCGCTCGAATCAGCCAGCATGGTGCCCCACTCCGGTTGGGGAGACTGGGCGCCGAGGCCGAGAAAACCGACTGCCGAGATATCGAGGATGGCTGCCGACAAGGTGCGAGTAGTCTGGGCCACCAGGGTTTCGACGATATTGGGCAAAATAGCCAGACGCATGATCCTGAAGGGGGGTGAGCCATCGAGCCGACTGGCAATGATGTACTCCTTCTGCATCTCGGCATGCACCGCGTTGTAAGTGGCCCGTATAAAGGGGGGGATCAATGCCAGGGTAATGGCGATCAGGGTGTTGCCAAGGCCCGGGCCCAGAATGGCAACCATGATGATGGCCATTAACAGGGAGGGGATGGAGAGCAGAGTATCGAGCAGATGGTGCAGCACACTCGATTTGAGCCCCTTGCTCATGCCACCGAGGATACCAATGGCAGAGCCGACCACCATGGCGATCGCCACCACGACCAGGGCACAGCCGAAGGTGAGACGTGCTCCTACCACCAGCCGGGAGAGCATGTCGCGCCCCAAATCATCGGTGCCCAGGAAGTAGTCGATATTGCCGGTTGCCGCCCAGGAGGGGGCCAGCAGCAGCTTGTCGGTGTGTTGTTCATCAATGCCGTAGGGAACGACCAGTGGCCCCACCAGAGTGACAAGCAGCAACAGTAAAAAACACCAGAGACCCGCCATCGCCAGCGGGTTACGGCGATAGGATGCCCACGTCTGCTCAAGGGGCGAAAGGATCTTGAGTTCGGGGTAAATGTTCGATTTATCTTGCATAGGGTACCTGGCTCCTGGTCACGCCATGAGCGCGTTCAATCCTGTTTGGCATAGAGCTCTTTGCGCCGTGCCGGATAGATAAGGGTGGTCAGCAACTCTGTGCTGACGCTGATCAGAATAACGAAACTGGCCACCACCAGAGTCGCACCACGAATGGCGGCGTAATCCTGCAGGGCGATGCTGCTGATGAGCCAGCGACCGATCCCGTGCCACTCGAACACCACCTCGGTGATCATGGCGGAGGTGAGCACGCTGCCCAGTTGCAAGCCCAGCAGCGGGAGTACCGGCGGCAGGGCGTTCTTCAGACCATGGCGCCAGACGATCTGCGCCTTGGACAGGCCCCGGCTCGCCGCCGCCTTGATGTAGTTCTGCTTCATCACGTCGATGAGGGAGCTGCGCACATGACGGATCACCTCGGTGGTGGGCACCACCGCCAGCACCAGTGACGGGAGAATAAGGTGGCGCAGGGCATCATGTAGTGCTGCTTGTCGCCAGGGCTCGTGGCTCAACAATACATCGATCAGGGCAATACCGGTAATGTGTGGTACATCGTAGAGCAGGCTGATCTGTCCTGATGACGGTAGCCACCCAAGATCCAGCGAAAAGAGCATTACCACCAGCAGTGCCAACCAGAATACCGGTACCGCATAGCCGATAAGACCTGCGGTCATGATGGAGAGATCCAGCGTCTTGCCTTGTGACAGGGCCGCCAGAGTGCCGAGGGGAATACCCACCAGCAGCGAGATGGCAAATGCCGCCAGGCAGAGGATCAGGGTGGCGGGAAAATAGTGGCGGATCTCGTCCAGCACCGGCAGCCCGGAGACGCTGGAGATCCCCAGGTCGCCAGCAAAAATACGGCGCAGAAAGTCGGGATAACCGCGCCAGAAACTCAGTTCGTGACCGAGCAACCGATACTCCAGCAGATAGGCGACCAGCGTCAGCGCCAGCAGGGTGATGAGCAGCAGGTTGATGCGGCGCAAGATGTATAGAAGCATGCTTACTCCCTGTAGGCCTGATTGAAGGAGGTGCCGCCAAAGGGCATCAGTGTCAGCCCCTCGATATCGCTGCGAGTGACCTGGGTACGCAGGGCATGGGCCAGCGGAATGAGCGGCAACTGTTCATTGAGCAGGGTTTGCGCGTAATAGTAGTTGCGCAGCCGGAACGAGAGCTGGGGTGTGGTGACCGCATCATCCAGCAACTGGTCGAAGGCCGGACTGCACCAGCGGCTGTAGTTGTTGCCCCGCTCCACCGCAGAGCAGCTCAGCAGCTGGCGAAAGAAGTTGTCCGGGTCGGCATTGTCGGCGATCCACCCGGAGAGCAGACTGTCGTATTGCCCATTGAGCAGGCGTCTCTCAATGACGGGCCACTCTTGCTGCACAATCTTGAGTTTGATCCCCACCTTGGCCAGGTCACTGCGGATCAGTTGGGCTGTCTTGACCGCATCCGGGTTGTAGGGGCGGGCGTCCGGTTGCACCAGTACCTGCATTTCCAGTCCCTGTTCGAGCCCGGCCTCCTTGAGCAGTTGGCGTGCCCGTTTCAGGTCGGGCTTGCGCTCGGGCAGGCTGGGGTTGTAGCCCCAGGAGAGGGGGGGCAGCAGACTGTTGGCTGGCAGGCCGGTATCGAAATAGACCGCCTGTAGCAGGTTGTCGACATTGATGGCGCTGGCAATGGCCTGGCGAACCTTGACGTTGTTGAACGGTGGTTTACGGGTATTGAGGGCTAAAAACGCGACATTCATTCCTGACTGGACCGAGAGGCTCAAGTCGGGGTGCTCTTTGATCACCGAGAGCTGGCTGGCAGCCGGCGTGCTCATCACGTCGCACTCGCCGGTCAGCAGCTTGGCCAGCCGTTTGGCGGATTTGGGGGTGATGTCGTAAACCAGTTGTTCAATTTTTGCTGGCCCGTTCCAGTAAGCGGGATGGCGCTGATAGCGAATGAACTCGTTGTGACGATACTCCTTGAAGCTGAACGGGCCGGTACCGATGGGGCGGCTATCCAGCAGGGTCGGTGTGCCTGCGTTGAGCAACTGGTCGGCATATTCGGCCGAGAGGATCACTGCATAGTCGCTCGCCAGGGTAGCAAGGAAAGAGGCGTTGGGCTGATTCAACTCAAAGACGACGGTGTGTGGCCCTTTTTTGTAGACCTTCTTGATCAGCTGATCCTGCCCCAGACTGAAGAAGTAGGGGTAGTCGCCGCCGGAAACCAGATGATAGGGGTGCTGCTCGTCAAGCTGGCGGGCATAGGTGAAGACCACGTCGTCGGCATTGAAGGGACGGCTAGGTGTGAACCAGGCGGTATGGTGAAAGCTTACCCCTTCGCGCAGGGTCAGGGTGTAGGTGAGGCCATCCTCACTGATCTGCCAGTTGGTGGCAAGCGCCGGCTCCAGCGCCAGGGTGTTGGGGTTAACTTCCAGCAAGCGGTCGTAGAGCGGACGGGCACTGGCATCCAGCGTCACCCCTGAGTTGGAAACATGGGGATTGAAGGAGAGGGGGGAGCCCTCAGCGCAATAGATAAGCCCGGTTTTGGAGGCCTCGGGTTGCTTCTGGCAGCCGGTGACCAGCACCAGCAGACCCAGCAGCAAGGGTGTGAGCATTCTCATTGTTGAACCATGTTCTTATAGGGGGTTTGTACGCACGTTTTGATACAAATGTGCCAGCGCGAAGGCTGGCGTGTTGCTGGAGTCGGCATCAACCGCGCTCCTTCACTCTTGTTCTGCATCGTTATCGCCATCCAGCAGCTGATATTTGCGTAGCATGCCACGGAACTGGTGATAGCTTAAGGCCAGCAGTTGAGCGGCTTTGCGCTGATTATACTGGGATTGCTGCATCGCTTGCTTGAGTAAATTAATCTCGTACTCCGCCACCGCCTGCTTGAGATCGAGCGGCAAGGCGAGGGGGGATGCAGATTGTACCTCGCTTCGGGCCTCTTGAGCTGGTTGCGTGACCTGTGGTCGCCAGGGGGAATCAAACGGGTTGAGCACCAGGGTCGAGAGCGGCAACTGGGGATTGCCCTGACGATAGATACTTCGCTCCACCACGTTCTTCAGCTCCCGCACGTTGCCCGGCCAGTGGTAATCCAGCAGTAGCTGGGTTGCCTTGCGCGAGAAACCGGCAAACAGCGGATAGCCCAGCTCCCGCGTCATGCTGTGGGCGAAGTGTTCCGCCAGCATCAGGATATCTTCCCGCCGCTCCCGCAAGGGGGGGAGGGTGATCACATCAAACGCGAGCCGGTCGAGCAGATCGTGGCGAAACTGCCCCTTGTCGGCCAGCGCAGGGAGATCCTCGTTGGTGGCGCAGACCAGCCGCACATCCACCTTGAGGGGCTTGGCCCCGCCCACCCGCTCGAACTCGCCATACTCGATGACCCGCAGCAACTTCTCCTGCACCCGGGCGCTGGTGGTGGCCAGCTCGTCGAGGAAGAGGGTGCCGCCATCGGCCCGCTCGAAGCGGCCCTGATGGCGCTTGGCGGCGCCAGTAAACGACCCCGCTTCGTGACCGAACAGCTCGGTCTCCAGCAGGCTCTCACTCAGGGTGGCGCAGTTGATGGTGACAAAGCTTTGATCCCAGCGCGCCGAGAGATAATGTAGGCGGTGGGCGATCAGCTCCTTGCCCGTCCCCCGCTCACCGATGATCAGCACGGGTTTGCGCAGTGGGGCGAGCCGTGAGGCCTGCTCAATGATCTCGAGAAATGCGTTGGATTCCCCCAGCAGGCTTTCCGTGGCCGTGGTCATAGTGATCCCTGTCAGTTGTAAAAGCTGGTCAATCTTACCAAAAGTTGGTGATTTTAATCATCTCTTGCGCGAGGCATCTTGCAATCCGGCTATTCTGCCCCATATAAATCAACAAGTTAAATTTTGTTCCAGATTGGCACACAAGTTGCCATTGTCAATGGAGAAACAACGCCATGCCAATAACAGGAGTGCAATCATGAGTATTTTTTCCCGTCTGGCCGACATCATCAATTCCAACCTGACGGCCCTGCTCGACAAGGCAGAAGATCCCCAGAAGATGGTGCGCCTGATCATCCAGGAGATGGAGGACGAGCTGGTCAAGGAGCGCTCCAATCTGGCCCGCTTCCTCGCCAGCCAGAAAGAGATTGGTCGTCAGGTCGCCCGTCATCAGGAGCGGGTCGACGAGTGGCAAGCCAAGGCCGAGCTGGCCCTGACCAAAGGGCGTGAAGATCTGGCACGCGCTGCCCTGATCGAGAAGAAGAAGCAGAGCGAGCTGGGTGAGGCGTTGCAGCGTGAGCAGCAGGCGGTCGATAGCGGCATCGAGAAGCTGGGTGAAGAGATCCGTCAGCTCGAAGCCAAGCTGGAAGATGCCCGCGCCCGTCAAAAGGCGATGGCCATTCGCACCGAAGCTGCCAGCAGCCGTCTCAATGTGCAGAGCCAGGTAGCCCGTGGCGAGAGCCTGGCGGTGGTGAGCAAGTTTGAGCGGATGGAGCGTCGCATCGACGAAATGGAAGCGCGCGCCGATCTGGGACAGTCCGACAAGGCGCTGGCGCAGCAGTTTGCCGAGCTGGAAGTGGACGATCAGATAAGCCGCGAGCTGGAGGCGATGCGCCAGAAGCTGGGCCAGGGCGACAGCAAAAGCGAAGGCAAACAGGGGGAGTAACAGATGGAAGATCTGCTGGGCGTATTGATGGTTCCCATGGTGGTCTTCATGGTGGTGGTAGCCCCCATCTGGCTGGTGCTGCACTATCGTGCCAAGGGGCGGATTGGCGCCGGTCTTGCCGATAGCGAGCGAGAACAGCTGCAAGGGCTGCTGGCTCGTACCGAGAAGATGCAGGAGCGAGTGGGCGCGCTGGAATCGATTCTGGATGCGGAAGTACCCGGTTGGAGGAACAAGGTATGAGCAGTGTCAGTCGTGAAGGGCGTAACCTCTATCGTGATCCCCAGCGTGGCAAGATAGCCGGGATCTGTGCCGGTTTGGCTGAGTATTTCGGGGTGGAGATCTGGATCGTGCGGCTGCTCGCCATCAGTGGCCTCATCTTCGCCGGTTTCATTACCTTCACCGCCTATATCGCTGCCTGGTTCTTGCTCGACAAAAAGCCGGTTACCCTCTATTCGCAAGAGGATGCCGACTTTGCCGAGGTGCGGATGAAGGCGCGCAGCTGGCAGGCGGGGATCACCCCTCATCAGGCGCTGGGCCGCATCGCGCAGGAACTTGACGCGCTGGAGCCCAGAGTTCAGCGGATCGAGAAGCTGGTGACCTCAAGGGAGTTCACCCTGCAGCGGGAATTTCGCAAGCTGTAGTGCTTGCTGAAGCCCCCATGTCGATGGCAGCGCCTCCCGTGATGCGCCACCATCGACACCAGCTATCCAGATGCAACCACCAAGGGAGAACGGGTCAAGCCTTGATACTCAATAAACTGGAACAGAAGTTGACTCGCCTGCAACACAAGGCGAACGACGTGGTGAACCGGGTGCGGGATCGCCATATTCGGCTGGCGGTGACCGGCCTCTCTCGCAGCGGCAAAACCGCCTTTATCACGGCGCTGGTCAACCAGCTGGAACACGCGGCCATCGATGGCCGTTTGCCGTTGTGGGATGCCCTGCGTCAAGGGCGCATCCTCGGCGCCCGCCGGGTGCCGCAGCTCAATGCCCACATCCCCACCTTTGCCTACGAGCGTGGCCTCGACTCCCTGTTTGGCGATCCACCTGCCTGGCCCGAGCCCACCCGCGGCGTGGCCGAAGTGCGTCTCGAAATCCGCTATCGCACCCGTCACCCTCTGCGCAAGCATCTGGGGGAGATCTCCACCCTCTACGTGGATCTGGTGGACTACCCCGGGGAGTGGCTGCTCGACTTGCCGCTCCTTGAGATGAGCTACGAGCAGTGGAGCGAACAGGTACGCGAGCAGTTGCGTCGCCCCGAGCTGCAAGCGCTCGCCGCCAGCTGGCTGACCCCCGGGTGGCATGCCGGTCAGCGCTTCGAAGAGCGGCCGGTAGCTGAGCTGGCCGAGCGCTACACCGCCTATCTGCATGCCTGCAAACAGGAGTTGGGATTGCACCTTATTCAACCCGGTCGCTTCGTGTTGCCGGGGGAGTATGCCGGTGCCCCCATGCTGCAATTTGTCCCCTGGGTGTGGGAGATGCCTGTCGGCGAGCCCGCTGATGGCACTCTTTACGCCACTCTCAAGCAGCGCTTCGAGCAGTACAAACAGCATCTGGTGCAGGGTTTTTATGAGCAGCACTTTGCCGGTTTTGATCGCCAGATAGTGCTGGTGGATTGCCTGCAGCCCCTCAATGCAGGGGCTGCCAGCTTTGGCGATATGCAGCAGGCCATCGCCCGCATCATGGAGAGCTTTGCCTACGGCAAGAGCAACTGGTGGCGGCGACTCTTCTCGCCCCGTATCGACAAACTGCTGTTTGTGGCGAGCAAGGCCGATCACGTCACCCCTGAACAACATGGGCCCATGGTCTCCCTGCTCCAGCATCTGGTGCGCAGCGGCCGCGGGCAGGCCCGTTTTGAGGGGATCACCACAGAGTGTCTGGCGCTCGCCGCCATCAAGGCGACGGAAGTGGGCAAGGGGGTGGCCAATGGCCGCGAGTTCCCCGCCATCCGTGGCACCAGTCTGAGCGGTGAATCGCTGCTGCTGTTCCCGGGGGAGGTGCCGCCCCATATTCCGCCCGCGCAGTGGTGGAACAGTCAGGGCTTTGATTTTCAGGCGTTTCGCCCCATGCCCATGAGCCCCCATCAGGCGCTGCCCCATATCCGGCTTGATGCGGCGCTGGACTTTCTGCTCGGGGATCACCTCGAATAACGGTGCGCGGCCCGGGGTTGTTTCCGGCGCCGCACTCAGGAGAACAATGCGATGAACGATCAGATAAAAGAGCGGCCACCGCTGCAGGGCAAGGTGATCCTTGAGCCTGCCTTGACGGTGGCCAGTGACGAGCGACCGCCCGCACCGGCCCAGCGGCTGGAGGATGCGAGCTTCGAGCGCCTCGACGAGCTGGACGAGTTCACCGAGGTGGAGAGCGCCCTCGTCAGCAAACCGCGTCGCCGTCATCGGCTGCTGGCGTGGGGGCTGGGGGCGGTCGGTCTGCTCTCGTTGGGCCAGTATTGCGCCTTTCTTTACGATCAATTCCTCACCACCCCGCTCTGGGGCAGCGCCTGGCTGGCGGCCTCGGCGCTGGTGGCGGCGGGTACCGCCAGCGTGGTGGGGCGCGAGTGGCTGCGACTGCGCACCCTCAAGCGGCGTCAGGATGTGCGCTCGCGTGCCGAAGATCTGCTGGCCCATCAGGGAGTCGGGCAGGGGCAGGCCTTTTGCGAAGGGTTGGCGGTCAAAAGTGGTGACAAGGGGCGCGAGGGGTATCAAACCTGGCTGGCCCAGCTCGACGAGAGCCACAGCGATCGGGAGGTGCTGACCCTCTATAGCCAGCTGGTGCTCGGCGAGCGCGACAAACTGGCGCAGGCGCGGGTGGCCAAATGGTCGGGGGAGGCCGCGGTGCTGGTGGCCCTGAGCCCGCTCGCCACCGTCGACATGATGTTGATGCTGTGGCGTAACCTGCGGATGATCGAGGATATCGCCGATGTCTACGCCATCGAGCTCGGCTACTGGAGCCGCATACGCCTCATTCGTCAGGTGTTTCGCAACATGCTCTACGCCGGTGCCACCGAGCTGGTGACCGAGGTGGGGATGGACTTGCTGGGCGCCGAGTTTGCCGCCAAGCTCTCTGCCCGCGCGGCGCAAGGGGTGGGGGCCGGGCTGCTCACCGCTCGCCTTGGCCTGCGCACCATAGAGGCGTGCCGCCCACTGCCATGGTGTGCTGACGAGAAGCCCAAACTCGGTGAGCTGCGCAAGCGGCTGATCGGCCAGTTGGCGGGGTATCTCAACAAATCCTGATAGCCCTGTCTGCACCTTGCTGCGATGATCCATGCCCCTGTCGTGCTCGCCAAGCCACAGGGGCATAGTTTTAATCGGCAGATCATTGAGTTGGCAGCAGAGTCCTGCTTTGGCGGGGCGCCCGTTTACGGTTAAGCTGGCAGTCAATCTTACCAATCACACCAATAGTACCAATCGGCAAGGATGCCCGATGAACTTTACCTTTCGCCAGATCCGTTATTTTGTGGCCGTGGCCGACAGCTTCTCAGTGAGTCGCGCCGCCGCCGAGCTGCACATCTCCCAGTCGGCGGTCACCAGCGCCATTCGCGAGCTGGAGACCGAGCTAGGGGCCCCGCTATTTGAGCGCAATCCGCGCGGCGTCACCCTCACCACTCAGGGGCACCAGTTTTTGCTCCACGCCCGCCGCATTCTCGGCGCCATGACCGAGGCGAGCCACTCCCTCAAAGCAGTAGCCCAGCAGGATCAGGGGCGACTCACCATCGGCGTGACCACCTTGGTGGCGGGTTACTACCTCTCTGAGGCGCTTGGCCGCTTTCGCCGCGCTTTTCCGGCGGTACAGATCGAGGTGAAGGAGGATGAACAGCCCTTCCTTGAGCACCAGATCGTCAACGGTGAGGTGGATGTGGGGATCCTGATGACCAACCGCACCATCCGGCAAGAGGCGTTTGATACCGAGTTGCTGACCCGTTCCCCGCTGCGGCTCTGGCTGGCTGCCAACCACCCGCTCTGTGCCGAGTCGACTCTCTCGCTCACCGCGCTGGGGGAGGAGCCGATGATCTCGCTGACCGCCGATCAGCTCGATCAGATCATCGGGGGCGGCCTGCGCCGTTACGGCATCTCCCCTCGCATCGTGCTGCGCACTGCGTCGGTGGAGGCAGTGCGCAGTCTGGTCGCCAGCCAGCTCGGGGTCGCCCTGTTGCCCGATTTTGCCTATCGCCCCTGGTCGCTGGAGCAGGAGCGGGTCGAGGCGCGCCCCATCAAGGAGCCCATTCCCGCCATCGATATCGGGCTGGTGTGGCGCCGTGGTTCTCGGCTGGATTGGACGGCGCGGGAATTTATCGATATTGCGCGGGATCAGAGCCGGTTGCGGGCCCGTCAGGCGCTCCCTCGCTAGCCATCTCTTGCGGGGTAGCCACCAAAAATCAGATTCATCTGCACTCGATATCGATTTAGCTGATACCTGAGCCATCAAAAATTGAAATATTCATCGTATTGCCACTCCCCTAAGCTCATTGCTGGTTAACAGGATGTTAACGCCCACGGCGGCGTTCCCTCACCTGATGCAAGTCAACACAATGCAAGGAGTGCATGATGAAATTGATCCCTCTGATGCTGGCTCTTGTTCCGGCGCTGCTGGCAGGCCAGACCCAGGCTGCCCCGACCGAGCTCGGCAAGGGTGAAGGCCAGCTCAATATCGTGGCCTGGGCTGGCTACGTTGAGCGTGGCGAGACCGACAAGAACTACGACTGGGTGACCGGATTCGAGAAAGAGACCGGCTGCAAGGTGAGCGTCAAGACGGCGGCCACCTCGGACGAGATGGTGGCCTTGATGAACGAGGGGGGCTTCGATCTGGTGACCGCCTCCGGCGATGCCAGTCTGCGTCTGATTGCCGGTGGCAAGGTGCAGGCGCTCAATCTGGCACTCATCCCGAGCTACAGCAAGATTGATCCCCGGCTGCAAAATGCCCCCTGGCACACTGTGGATGGCAAGCACTACGGCGTGCCCTACCAGTGGGGCGGAAATATCCTGATGTACAACACCAAGGTATTCCCCAAGGCACCGGACTCCTGGAACGTGGTATTCGAGGAACAGACCCTGGCGGATGGCAAGTCTAACAAGGGGCGGGTGCAGGCCTTTGACGGCCCGATCCATATCGCCGATGCCGCCCTCTATCTGATGACCCATCAGCCCGCGCTGGGCATCAAGGATCCTTACGAGCTGAACGAGGATCAGTACAAGGCCTCTCTCGATCTGCTGCGCAAGCAGCGTCAGCTGGTGGGACGCTACTGGCATGATGCCTTCGTCCAGATCGATGACTTCAAGAACGAAGGGGTGGTTGCCTCCGGCTCCTGGCCGTTCCAGGCCAACGCCCTGATCGCCGACAAGCAACCTATCGCCACCACTGTGCCCAAAGAGGGCGTCACCGGTTGGGCCGATACCAGTATGGTGCACAGCGATGCCAAGAACCTCACCTGCGCTTACAAGTGGCTGGAGCACTCCCTGAACAACAAGCTACAGGGGGATCTCGCCTCCTGGTTTGGCTCGGTGCCAGTGGTGCCAGCCGCTTGTGAGGGCAATGCCCTGCTGGGCCCGACCGGGTGCAAAACCAACGGGATAGACAACTTCGATCGGGTTCGTTTCTGGCGCACTCCGGTCTCCCAGTGCAAGAGCCAGGGAACTTGCGTGCCCTATTACCGCTGGGTCTCCGACTATATCGCCATTCTGGGGGGTCGCTAAGGCGGGGAGTAGCTCCTCCTCTGCACAACCGCCAAAACCGGATAATCAAGCGGGCCGGACAGGAGTCCGGCCCATCCCAGCACAGACAAGGACGCCCCATGAACGCCGTACAATTTGACCGGGTCAGTCGCCACTATGGCGAGGTGAAGGCGGTCGACGACATCTCTTTCCAGATCCCCTCCGGGGAATTCTTTACCCTGCTGGGGCCGAGCGGTTCCGGCAAGACCACTTGCCTGCGGATGATCGCGGGCTTCGAGTACCCGAGCGACGGGGAGATCCGCCTGTTCGGCGAGCCCTGCTCCACCGTGCCCCCCTACGATCGCAACCTCAATACCGTGTTTCAGGACTATGCCCTGTTTCCCAACATGGATGTGCGCGACAACATCGGCTATGGCCTGATGCTCAAGGGGGTCGCCAAGGCACAGCGTTACCGCAAGGTGGACGAGATGCTGGAGCTGGTGCGACTGCCCGGGGTCGGCAAGCGCCGCCCGAGCCAGCTCTCCGGCGGCCAGCGCCAGCGCATCGCCATCGCCAGAGCCCTCATCAACCAGCCACGCATCCTGCTGCTGGATGAGCCGCTGGGGGCCCTCGATCTTAAACTGCGCGAGCAGATGCAGCTTGAGCTCAAGGCGTTGCAACGCCAGCTGGGCATCACCTTTATCTTTGTCACCCACGATCAGCAGGAGGCGCTCTCCATGAGCGACCGGATCTGCATCTTCAGTCAGGGCAAGATCGAGCAGATTGCCGCCCCCGATACCATCTACGACGCTCCGGCGACGCCGTTTGTGGCCCGCTTCGTCGGTACCGTCAATCTGTTCGAAGGGGATCAGGCCAGACGGCTGTGCGGTGACGGTAGCCAGATGATGGTGCGCCCGGAGCGGATCCGGCTCGCTGAGGCGGGCACGCCGGGCTGGTCGGGGGAGATCCGCGAGGTGGAGTATCTGGGTCCCTTCGTCCGTTATCGGGTTGATCTCGGGGATCAGCTCGAGATCATCGTCAACCACCCCAATGAGGGGCAGGCCCGTCTGGCCCGTGGCAGCAGGGTCAGCCTCAGCTGGCCGGAGCAGGCCATCCACCGCCTGAGCGGCGCCCATCAGGGGGCGCAGCCATGAGTGCCCCTCACAGTGCGAGTCTTGCCATGAACCATCAGCCCGAACCTGCCCGTTTCAGGCCGCTGCGGCGCCTCTCGAGCCTGCTCTATGGGCGGCCCGGCCTGCTGCTGGCGAGCCTGCTGGGGCCGCCGCTGCTGTGGCTCGGCATCATCTATGTCGGCTCCTTGCTGATGCTGCTCTCCAACTCCCTGTTCGGGCTGGACGAGTTCAGCAGTCAGGTGCGCCACGAGCTGGGGCTGCAAAACTTCGTCGCCCTGCTACGGCCGGAGAATCTGGATGTGATCGGCCGCACCGTCGGCATGTCGCTGCTGGTGACCCTGGCCTGCGCCCTGCTCGGTTTTCCGGTTGCCTACTACATGGCACGCTACACCAGTGGCAAGACCCGGGCGCTGTTCTATGTAGGGATCATGCTGCCGCTCTGGTCCAGCTATCTGGTGCGGGTCTACGCCTGGAAGCTGATTTTGGCCAAGGAGGGGGTGGTGAGCTGGCTGGCCGACAGCATGGGGCTGGAGTGGCTGCTCGATGCCATCCTCTCCCTGCCGGTGATTGGGGGCCCGTCGCTCTCCTTCTCGCGGCTCGGCACCTTTATCGTGTTCGTCTATGTCTGGCTGCCCTTCATGATCCTGCCCATTCAGGCGGCGGTGGAGCGTATTCCGCGATCCCTCCTGGAGGCGAGCAGTGATCTGGGGGCAACACCCGCCCAGACTTTTCGCAACCTGATCCTGCCGCTGGCGTTGCCCGGTGTGGTGGCGGGCTCCATCTTCACCTTCTCGCTGACCCTCGGTGATTACATCATCCCCGGCATCATTGGCAACTCGACCATGTATATCGGTCAGGTGGTCTATATGCAGCAGGGGACTGCGGGCAACTTGCCCTTCGCCGCCGCCTTCTCGTTGGTGCCGATCC
Source organism: Aeromonas sp. 600527 (assembly GCF_049175415.1). NCBI lineage: Bacteria > Pseudomonadati > Pseudomonadota > Gammaproteobacteria > Aeromonadales > Aeromonadaceae > Aeromonas > Aeromonas sp. 600527. The sequence continues at coordinate 37,885 of NZ_JAAKVA010000020.1, forward strand.
TTATCATCGCCATCTATCTGGCGATCGCGAAAAGACTGGGGGCTTTTGATGCGCTTTGACCCTATCGCTTTGAACCGGCAGCAAGGAGGCCGTCATGTCAGCTAGCTCAGTGAGCAGTCAGGGAGAGCGCCCTTCGGGCCTGCTCAAGTACGCCGCCATCGGTGGGCTCTTGTTCCTGCACTTTCCCATTCTGTTTATCTTCCTCTACGCCTTCACCAGCGAGAGCAAGAGTTACCAGTTTCCGCCCCCCGGGCTCACCCTCAAGTGGTTCGAGGTGACCCTCAATCGCCCCGATGTGTGGCGTGCCATCCAGCTGTCGCTGGAGGTAGCGGGGCTGGCGACGCTGGCGGCCATGGTGCTCGGCACTCTGGCGGCAGGGGCCATTGCCCGCAGCCGCTTCTTCGGTCAGGAGGTGGTGTCACTGCTGCTGGTGCTGCCCATCGCGCTGCCCGGTATCGTCACCGGTATCGCGCTGCGCTCGGCCTACGGCTTGATGGAGATCCCGTTCAGCTTCTGGACCATCGTTATCGGCCACGCCACCTTTTGTGTGGTGGTGGTCTACAACAATGCGCTGGCCCGTTTTCGCCGCACCAACCAGAGCCTCATCGAGGCGTCGATGGATCTCGGGGCCGACGGTTTCCAGACCCTGCGCTACGTGATCCTGCCCAATCTGGCCACGGCGCTGCTGGCGGGGGGCATGCTGGCCTTTGCCCTGAGTTTTGACGAAGTGATCGTCACCACCTTTACGGCGGGCCAGCAGACCACCCTGCCCATCTGGATGTATCAGGAGCTGATCCGTCCCCGTGACAGGCCGGTCACCAACGTGGTGGCCCTCATCATAGTGGCCTTCACCACTATCCCTATTTTGCTTGCCTACTACCTCACTCGCGACACCCATGATGTCGCTGGCAGTGGCAAATGATGACTCAACGTGTGCGCAAGGATGCAACTATGAAACTCTCTACCCAACTCTTGATTGATGGCCAGTTTGTGACCGGCGAGGGGCAGGCCGAACCCATTCTCAACCCGGCTAACGGCGAACAGATCGCCGCCGTGCCCGAAGCCTCGTTCGAACAGGTGAACCGGGCTGTGAACGGTGCCCAGCGCGCCTTCGCCCAGTGGAGCCGCACTACCCCTGCCCAGCGCAGCAACCTGCTGCTGCGGCTTGCGGATCTCATCGAGCGTCACGCCGAGGAGTTTGCGGCGCTGGAATCCCTCAACTGCGGCAAACCCTATCTGGCAGTGCTCAATGACGAGCTGCCCGCAGTGGTGGACTGCTTCCGCTTCTTTGCCGGGGCGGCCCGTTGCCTGCAAGGGCCGCTGGCGGGGGAGTATATCGAGGGACACACCAGCATGATCCGCCGCGATCCCGTCGGGGTGGTAGGCAGTATCGCCCCCTGGAACTACCCGTTGATGATGGCGGCCTGGAAGATGGCGCCGGTGCTGGCGGCGGGCAATACAGTGGTGCTCAAACCCTCCGAGCAGACCCCGCTCACCGCCCTGCGCCTTGCCGAGCTGGCCAGCGAGATCTTCCCACGCGGCGTTATCAACGTCATCTGCGGGCGGGGCGAGAGTGTGGGGGCGCCGCTGGTGGAGCACCCGCTGGTGCGGATGGTGTCGCTCACCGGCGATATCGCCACCGGCCAGAAGATCCTGCAGAGCGCCGCCCGCACCATGAAGCGCACCCACCTCGAACTGGGTGGCAAGGCTCCGGTGATCATCTTCGACGATGCGGATCTGGAGGCGGTGGTGGCGGGTATTCGCACCTTCGGTTTCTACAATGCAGGGCAAGATTGCACCGCCGCCTGCCGTATCTATGCCCAGGGCAAGATCTACGACAAGTTCGTCGCCGCCATGACCGATGCAGTGGCCTCCATCAAGGTGGGCAGCCAGTACGAGGAGGGGGTCGAGATGGGGCCGCTTATCTCGGACAGACAGCGCAACCGGGTCGCCAGCTTTGTCGAGCGGGCCCAGAGCAGCGGTCATGTGGAGGTGACGGCGGGGGGCAAGATCCGCCCAGGCAACGGCTTCTTCTTCGAGCCGACCCTGATTGTCGGGGCCCGGCAGGAGGATGAGATCGTGCGGCGCGAGGTGTTTGGCCCCGTGGTGTCGGTGACCCGTTTCAGCGATGCCGAGCAGGTGGTGCAGTGGGCCAACGACTCGGACTATGGTCTTGCCTCGTCGGTCTGGACCAAGGATCTGAGCCTCGCCAGCAAGGTGGCCAGCCACCTGCAATATGGCTGCACCTGGATCAACACCCACTTCATGCTCACCTCCGAGATGCCCCACGGCGGCATGAAGATGTCGGGCTACGGCAAGGATCTCTCCCTCTATGCGCTGGAGGATTACACTGTGCCGCGCCATATCATGGTCAAGTTGTAGTGGGGGTTGGTGAGCGGGTTGTCACAATTTATTTACAACTGTTTCGGGCAGCCGACTCATGGGTCGGCTGCTTTTTTTGTTGCCATTTCGTTACAGTGAAACCGTGATGAAACGGCAAGGCGCCTGATGTGGCGCCAGAGGATGGAACCGCTATGGCAACCTTTTACACCGCCCACCAGCCGGATGCTGACGGGGTGATCCACTACAGCAACGAAGAGCACGGCACCTGGCATATCCTGATCGAACGTCAGTTCGCCGCTCTCGATGGCAAGGGGTGTGATGAGTATCTGGCCGGTCTCGACAGGCTTGGGCTGCCCCGTGATCGCATCCCCCAGCTGGCCGAGATCAACGCTGTCTTGCAGCCCGCTACCGGCTGGTCGGTGGCGGCGGTGCCAGCGCTGATTTCGTTCGATCGCTTCTTTGCCCTGCTGGCCAACCGCCAGTTTCCGGTGGCCACCTTTATCCGGCGCCGCGACGAGCTCGACTACCTGCAAGAGCCGGATATCTTTCACGAGATCTTCGGCCACTGCGCCATGCTGACCAATCCGGCCTTTGCCCACTTTACCCACCTCTACGGTCAGTTGGGGCAGCAGGCGAGCAAGGATCAGCGGGTTTTTCTGGCGCGGCTCTATTGGTTCACCGTGGAGTTTGGCCTCTTGGCAACGCCCGACGGGCTGCGTATCTACGGTGGCGGCATTCTCTCCTCCATCGGCGAGACCGCCTATGCCCTCTCCGGCCAGCCGCTGCTGCAACCTTTCGATCTGTTGACCGTGCTGCGCACTCCCTATCGCATCGACATCATGCAGCCCACCTATTTTGTGCTGCCGAGTCTCGATCATCTCTACCAACTGACCGGGGAGGAGATCATGGCTGCTCTGGCTGAGGCCAGTCGGCTTGGCCTCTATCCGCCACGTTTTGAGGTTGCCGCTGGCAAACAGGCGAGCTGACCAAAAGCAAACAACCCTAATTTCATATTCATTCATCCAAGCAGGAGTAACCCATGTCCGAACTGGCCAGCCAGCAGTGTGAAGCGTGCCGCGCCGATGCCCCCAAAGTGAGCGATGAGGAGCTGCGCGAGCTGATGCAGCTTATTCCCGACTGGCAGCCGCTGGTGGAGGAGGGGGCGCTGCAACTGCGACGAGAATTTACTTTTCGCAACTTCAAGGAGGCGCTGGCCTTTACCAACCGCCTGGGCGAGCTGGCGGAGGCGGAGTTCCACCATCCGGCCATTCTGACCGAGTGGGGCAAGGTGACCGTCAGCTGGTGGACCCACAAGATTGGCGGCTTGCACCGCAATGATTTCATCATGGCGGCGCGTACCGATCAGTTGCCCAGATAAGTTGAGGCGGAGCGTCCCCCTTCCTGCATGTCTGACCGAGTGGGCTAGAGTGACCGTCAGCTGGTGGACTCACAAGATCGGAGGCTTGCATCGCAACCACTTCATCATGGCGGCACGTACCGATCAGCGACTCAAATAAGTGGCAATCACTGACCCGGGCCTGCCTGCGAAAGCGGGGTAGGCCCGCATTTTTATGGGCCGGCGCTCGCACTGGGGGGATCGAGACTGTATTATCCGCTCATTCATAGAGTTAGCTAGGAAGTGTGTCCCGAATGCGTCTTGAAGTGAGCTGTGAAGACCGCCTGGGCCTGACCCGGGAACTGCTCGACCGCCTGGTGGAGCACAATATCGATCTGCGCGGCATCGAAATCGATACATCAGGCATCATCTATCTCAACTTTCCCGAGCTGGAGTTCAGTGATTTTCAGCACCTGATGCCGGAGATCCGCCGTATTCCCGGCGTCTACGACGTCAAGACCATCCCCTACATGCCTTCCGAGCGAGAGCATCACGAGATCGAGGCGCTGCTCAAGGCGCTGCCGGATCTGGTCTTCTCCCTCGACAGCAAGGGCAAGGTGACCCAGGCCAACCAGTCTGCCCTCACCACCCTCGGCTTGCCGGTGGAGGAGGTGCGCGGGGTGGCGCTCGGTTCGCTGGTCAAGGGTTTCTCTTTCACCCGCTGGCTGGAGGCGAGCGAGATCAAGCCGCAGACCTGCAAGCTCAGTTTCAATGGCGAAGAGTATCTGGCGGATCTGATGCCGCTGTTCGTGGCGGAAGCCCGCGGCAAGCAGGCGCTGGCCGGTGCCGTGGTGGTGCTCAAATCTGCCCGTCGGGTCGGCCTGCACTTCAGCGCGCTTCATGCGGTGGAAGTGGGGGGCTTCGAGCATCTGCAGGCCGAGAGCCCCAAGATGAAAGAGGTGCTGTCGCAAGCGCGCAAACTGGCGATGCAGGACGCGCCGCTGCTGATTGTCGGTGAGACCGGTACCGGCAAGGAGCTGCTGGCCCGTGCCTGTCACGGGGCCAGCCTGCGCTCCAGCCACCCCTTTATGGCCCTCAACTGCGCCGCCATGCCCGATAACGTGGCCGAGAGCGAGTTGTTTGGTTATGCCCCCGGCGCCTTTGGCAACAACACCGAGGGCAAGCGCGGCGTGCTGGAGCTGGCGAGCGGCGGCACCCTGATGCTGGACGAGATCGGCGACATGTCTCCCCATCTGCAGACCAAGTTTTTGCGGGTGTTGCAGGATGGGGTGTTCCGCCGGGTCGGTGACGAGCAGGAGGTGAAGGTCAACGTGCGTTTCATCTGCACTACCCAGAAGCAGTTGCTGGATCTGGTGCACGAAGGAACCTTCCGCGAGGATCTCTACTATCGCCTCAACGTGCTCAGTCTGGCGCTGCCCCCCCTGCGCGAGCGCAAGGCAGACATCATGGTGCTGGCCCAGCAGTTTGTCTCCCGCTTTGCCAGCGAGTTGCAGCGACCCCGTCCGCGCTTTACCCGCAATATGGCCGACTACCTGACCGCTTACCGCTGGCCGGGCAACGTGCGCCAACTGCGCAATTGCCTCTATCGCGCCATGACCCTGCTGGAAGGGGATGAGCTGGGGCCCGAGCAGATCGACCTGCCGGTGGCGGCCGATACCATGCCGCTGATCGACGAGTGGTTTGAGGGGAATCTCGACGATGCGGTGAAGCGCTTCGAGAGCCAGCTGCTGGCCCGGCTCTATCCCGCCTTCCCGTCGACCCGTCAGTTGGCCAAACGCCTGGGCGTGTCGCACACCGCCATCGCCAACAAGCTGCGGGAATATGGCATCAGCAAGAAGTAAGTTGTTCCGGATGCTAGCCAACAGAGAGCCCGTCACCAGACGGGCTCTCTGTTTTCTTTACACGGCTTCCGGGCGGGAGGGCTTCGGGAGACTTGTCAGGCCAGTGTCCACCAACTTACTATCTGGATACATGTACCCGAACCGCTATGCCACTGCAGCGGTGTTGTCAAGGCGGCCACTTCCCGATCATGCTGTTACTCTTTTCTCCCCGTTTCGCCGCTCGCCTGGCGCCCTTGCTGTTAGGGTTTGGTCTGCTGTTGCCTCACGCGCTGGCGGAAACGGCCGCAGAGAGCCGGGCGACGGCGGTCAGAGAGTTGGTGCTCGATATCCTGAGTTACACTCGCTGGCCCACCGAGCCTGCGGTGCTGCGCCTGTGTGTGGCGGCGCCAACGGAGTATGCCGGAGCCCTCTTTACCATCGATCGTCAGGCCAATGGCCGTGCCGTGCAGGTCAATCGCTACGACGCGAGTGATCCGGCCATCAGTGATAATTGCGATGTGCTCTATCTCGGCGTCGTCGACGAGCCGACCCGGATTGCGTTGTTTGCGCGCTTGCAGGGTCATTCAGTGCTCAGCATCAGCGAATACAACCACGACTGTTCCACCAGCTCGGTGTTCTGTCTGCAGACCGAGCCACAGAGTGTGCGAGTGCGGTTTAAAGTGAACCTCGATGCCCTGGCCCTGAGCGGCGTACGAGTACATCCCGCTGTGCTCAAGCTGGCCCGTGCCGATAAGGGGGTCCCATGAGGCGACAGGTCAGCGCGGATCCCCGTCTTCCGACCCTGCGTCAGAGCTTGGGGCGAACCCATCTGGTGGCCGCCATCACGGCCGTCAGCGTAGCGGGACTCTTTTTTACTCTGATTGCCTTGCTGGTAGTACGCTTCTACGCCGATCACAATCTGGAGCTGGTGGCCCGCGCAATCAGCTACAGCGCCGAGGCGGCGGTGGTGTTCCACGATGAAGAGGCAGCGAGCGAGGCGCTTGGCGGTATTGTCGCCCATGAGGAGGTGGCCGAAGCCAGTATCGTGCTGGCCAATGGTCAACAGCTCGCTAAATGGGTTCGTCCCGTCAGCAATCCACTGGCCACAGTCGAAGATTATCTTGCCCGCCTGCTGTTACCGGGGCCGGTCACCTATCCCATGCTGCGGGGAGGTGATCAGATTGCCACCATAGAGCTGCGCGGTCATGGCGAGTATCTGTTGCTGTTCTTGCTCTCGGTGCTGCTGGTGATGGTGATTTGCCTGGTGTTGAGTGTGATGGGCGCCTTCTATGTCGCCGGGCGGATGCAGGTCGCGATCACCTCGCCACTGCGACAACTGGCACAGGTCGCCCACTCGGTGCGTCGACAACGCACTCTGGGGATGCGGGCGCCACCGGCCGATATCGTCGAGCTCAATGAACTGGGAGAGGATTTCAACGCCCTGCTGGATGAGCTGCAAGCCTGGCAGGCTCATCAGGCGCGGGAGAACGCCAGTCTGCTCCACCAGGCGACCCATGATGCGTTGACCGGGTTGCCCAACCGGGCGTTATTCGAAGCTCGCCTCGAGCATGCCATTAGCGAGGTAAGCGAGGGGGGGGCCCCGTTCGCCCTGCTTTATCTCGATTGCGATCGTTTCAAACAGATTAACGACACCCTGGGGCACAACGCCGGTGACGATGTGCTGGTGACCCTCTCCCGGCGGGTAGAGCATCAGCTGCGCCCCGGAGATCTGGTCTGCCGGCTGGGGGGGGATGAGTTCGCCATACTGCTGACACCTGTGCATCTGGGGCAGGATGTGGAAGAGCTGATCGACCGCATTCAGCAGGCGATGAGTGATCCTGTGGTATTGCGGGATGGACAGCAACTGGTGGCAGGGATCAGCATCGGTTTTGCCATCCATCAACCCGGGACCCGCGCCAGCGAGCTGTGCGAGCTGGCAGACAAAGCCATGTATTTGGCAAAACGTACACGCCGTGAGGAGGTTGAGGCCGCCAAATCGGCGTGAGTCAAGGTGTAAAGGAGTCATAACAATGAAACTATCCCTCTCCATCAAGGCTGTCGTGCTGGGCCTGTTGTTCTCTCTGCTGGCGGGTTGTCAGAGCACCCCCAGGGGGTTGACCCCGGAACAGCTGGCAGTATTGAAGGAGCAAGGTTTCTATCTGACCGATGAGGGCTGGACACTGGATCTGGCCAACCGGGTTCTGTTTGCCAACAATGTGGGTGAACTCAATCCGCAGACCCGGCAGATAGTGGAAAAACTGGGCAAGGCCCTGCTTGGGGTCGGGCTCGACAAGGCGAGGGTTGACGGCCATACCGACAATACCGGCGAGAGCAGCTATAACCAGCAGCTCTCTCTGAAACGGGCTCAATCGGTGGCCGATGTGCTGAGCTCGGTGGGGATGAAGCCCGCCAATCTTGAGATCCGTGGCCGTGGTGAGACGGCCCCGGTGGCGGACAACAAGAGCGCCGCCGGACGAGCAGAAAACCGCCGGGTTGCCATTGTGATTGCCAACCAGTGATTTCTACCCGGCAGTACGCCGTGTGCATAGCAAAAGAGCGCCCCGAGAGGCGCTCTTTTTGATCCGGCGACACTACTTTCCTGTGTCGGGCTCGCTGTGCTTGCGCAAGCGGATATTGATCATCTCCACCACCAGCGAGAAGGCCATGGCGAAGTAGATGTAGCCCTTCGGTATGTGCAGATCCATCCCCTCCGCCATCAGGGCAAACCCCACCAGGGTGAGGAAGGAGAGGGCCAGCATCTTGATGGTGGGATGGTCATCGACAAAATCGCCAATGGATTTGGCGGCGAACATCATGATGAAGACGGCGATCATGATGGCCAGCACCATCACCGGCACGTGATCGGCCATGCCGACTGCAGTGATCACCGAGTCGAGGCTGAACACTATGTCCAGAATGGCAATCTGGATCAGGGTGCTGACAAATCCCGAGGCCGCTTTGCTGACGCTCTCCGGCTCGGCGGCTCCTTCCAGGGTGGCGTGGATCTCGTGGGTACTTTTGGCGATAAGGAACAGCCCCCCCAGCAGCAGGATCAGGTCTCGGCCCGAGATAGCCTCGTTCAGCACGGTGAAGAGCGGCTCGGTGAGACGCATCACCCAGGCCAGCGAGAGCAGCAGCAGGATGCGGGTGCCCATGGCGAGCCCCAGCCCCAGAATGCGCGCTTTTTGGCGCTGAGCCTCCGGCAGGCGGCCGACCAGGATGGAGATAAAGATGATGTTGTCGATGCCCAGCACGATTTCGAGCAGGGTAAGGGTAGCGAGAGCGACCCAGGCGGAGGGATCAAGAACCCATTCCAGCATGATTGAACCTTGATTGAACATTGGTTGGAAAATTGAAGATGCGAATTCTAGCAGGGGTGCCACTGCTTGTCCCAGAGGGGCGAAAAGATAAAAATGGCGGCCATCCAACGGGAGGGACATATGTTTCGTTTAGGACTCATCATCAATCCGGTCGCCGGGATTGGCGGCGCAGTGGGGCTCAAGGGGAGTGACGGCGTGGTGGATGAGGCGCTTGCTCGTGGTGCCGTGCCCAGAGCACAAGATCGAGCGCGGCAAGCTCTGTTGCCACTGTGCGAGCTGAGCATCCCGTTCGAACTGCTGACGGTGGCGGGAGAGATGGGGGAGGCGGTGGCCCGCGAGCTGGGGTTGCCCTGTCGGGTCATCTATCAACCGGTCGGGGAGAGCACCTCGGCCGATGATACCCGCCACGCCGCCGAGTTGATGCGCGAAGCCGGGGTCGATCTGCTGCTGTTTGCCGGTGGCGATGGCACGGCGCGGGATATCTGCGCCGCGGTGGGGGAGTCTTGCCATGTGCTCGGCATTCCGGCGGGGTGCAAGATCCACTCCGGCGTCTACGGGGTGACGCCCACTGCCAGCGGGCGGGTGGTGGCGCGGATGATCGCAGGGGAACTGCTCAGCCTGATCGATGCCGAGGTGCGCGACATCGACGAGGAGGCGTTTCGCGTGGGCAAGGTGCGGGCCCGCCACTACGGCCAGCTGAAGGTGCCCGGCGATCTGCGTTACGTACAGGCGGTAAAACAGGGGGGCAAGGAGTCCGAAGAGCTGGTGTTGGCGGATCTCGCAGCCGGTGTGGTGGAGCAGATGGAGCCCGATACCCTCTATCTGATGGGCTCCGGCAGCACGGTGGCAGCCTGTATGGCTGAGCTCGGTCTGGAAAATACTTTGCTCGGTGTGGATCTGGTGGAAAATAGCCGACTTATCGGGCAGGATCTCAGCGCCGCCGAGATCCTGACCCGGATCCGCGGCCGTCGCTGCCGACTGATCATTACCCTGATAGGCGGACAGGGACATCTGTTCGGGCGCGGAAATCAGCAATTGAGTCCTGAGGTGATTCGGTGTGTCGGGCTGGAGAATATCCAGGTGCTGGCAACCAAAGCCAAGCTTGCCGCCCTTGCGGGCAGGCCGCTGCTGGTGGACACCGATGATCCCGAATTAAACCGGGCGTTGCGTGGTTATCTGCGAATAACCACGGGATACAAGGATCAGGTCATCTACCCGGTGGCCAACCCGGAATAGGACGCCAAGGACGCTGCTGGCCTGGCGCCAGAGAGCTGCAATCAACCGGATTGCGGTTCCATACCCCCGAATTTTTTGCCGCAAATGAGGCTGCGTTACATGACGATTCACGATTTTGAGCACAAGTTGTTGGGACTGATCGACAGCATGGTTGCTACCGCGACCGACGATGAGCTGTTTGCGGGGGGTTACCTGCGAGGTCATATCTCATTGGCCGTTGCCCGGGCCGAGCTGGAAGGCAAGACCCTGGTGCGGGACGTCAAGAGCTATGTGCTGCGCAGCCTCAACGAGGCGATCTTGCAAGGTGAGCTATCTGAAGAGGATGAAAAACTGGTGCAGGCGATGTGGATTCGTCTGCAACAAGACGCAGAAGCTTGATCGGATACACAATTCAAACTGAAGTTTGAGTTTATCCTTCCCCTGAAGTTAGTGAAAGGTTAATAATAAGTTTCGCCTTTTGTTTCAGGGATTAAACTATGGCCTCCTCCTCACGCATTGCCAATAAACTGCCGCTCGAGATGCTCTATCACTGGGAGCGGCAGTGTCCTGATCGAACCTACCTGCGTCAAACCATCAACCGCGAATATGTCGATTTCACCTGGGGTGAAGTAGCCGATGAAGCGCGGCGGATGGTGACGGCCTTGCGTCACCTCGGTCTGGTGGCCGGTGACAAGGTGGCGCTGCTCTCCAAGAACTGCGCCCAGTGGTTTATCGCCGATCTGGCGATGCAGATGGGGCAGTATGTGAGCGTGCCCATCTATCCGACAGCCAACGTCGACACCATCGAATATGTGCTGCGCCATAGCGAAGCCAAGGCGATCTTCGTCGGCAAGCTGGATGACTGGAAGAGTCAGGAGGCTGGAGTACCCGCCGATCTGCTGCGCATCGCCTTCCCCTACGACACCATGCCAGCCAGCCACCAGTGGGATGATCTGCTGGAAGCGCATGAGCCGATCCCTGACAGCCCGGTGCAGGCCCCTGACTCCCTGCTGAGTCTGGTCTACACCTCCGGCAGTACCGGCAAGCCGAAAGGGGCCATGCTGAGCGTTGAGCGTTACGCCTGGTCGTGCGAGAAGCTGGTGGAGACGGTGAGCCTGAGTCAGGCCGATCGGGGCTTCTCCTACCTGCCGCTGGCCCACATTACCGAGCGGGTCTACATCTACGGCGGCAGTCTCTATGGCGGCGCTACCATCGCGTTCCCCGAATCCCTCGACACCTTTATCGAAGATGTCAAACGCTGCCGTCCCACCGTCTTTATCTCGGTGCCGCGGTTGTGGGCCATGTTCCGCATCAAGATCCACGAGAAGCTGCCCCAGAAGAAACTCGAACTGCTGCTCAAGATCCCGCTTATCTCCGGCCTGATCAAACGCAAGCTGCAAAAGGGGTTGGGACTGGATCAGGCCCGGGTACTCGGCTGCGGCTCCGCGCCTGTCTCTCCTGCGCTGCTTGAGTGGTATCTGAGCATCGGCCTCAAGGTGACTGAAGCTTGGGGCATGACCGAGAACCATGCCTATTCCACCATCAACTACCCGTTCCGCGCCGACAAGATCGGCACCGTCGGCAAGGCGGGGATCGGGGTGACCATCAAGATCTCTGACGAAGGGGAGATCCTCTGCCGCTGCGAAGGGATGATGCTGGGTTACTACAAGGATCCCGAGCACAGCGCCGAGGCCATTGATGCCGAGGGGTGGCTCCACACCGGCGACATGGGCAAGCTGGACAAGGAGGGTTATCTCACCATCACCGGCCGGATGAAGGATGTGTTCAAGACCGCCAAGGGCAAGTATGTGGCGCCGGTACCCATCGAGGGGCTGCTTGGGCAGGAGCCCATTATCGAACAGCTCTGCGTGATTGGTTACGGCATGCCCCAGCCCATTGCGCTGGTGCAGCTGGCCGAGAGCGCCATGAAGGGCAATCGGGAGGAGGTCAACGCCAGACTGGAAGCGGCGCGGGTTCGGGTCAACGATCAGCTGGAATCTCATGCCAAAATTCGCGGCATTCTGGTGGTGAAAACCCCTTGGAATATCGAAAACGGTGTGCTGACTCCCACCATGAAGATCAAGCGTCACCTGCTGGAGCAAAAGTACGCCCAGGTCGGGGATCGCTGGCCCTCATCCCAGGTGGTGGTGTGGGAGGAGTAAATCCCGTCTTTCCATAGCGCAACAAACAACAACGGCCCTTGATGGGCCGTTGTTGTGTTTGAGGCATATCACTCGCCGCTGTTTTGCCGGCGAGTAAAAGCGCGCCCGGTTAGATCTGCGCCAGCGCGGCGGCCAGATCGGCGATCAGATCGTCGGCGTCTTCCACCCCGATGCTGAAGCGGATGAGATCGTCGTTGACCCCGGCGGCGAGGCGGCTCGCCTCGTCCATGGCGGCGTGGGTGGTGCTGGCCGGATGGCAAGCGAGACTCTCGAGATCCCCCAGACTCACCGCCTGCACAAACAGTTGCAGGTTATCGAGCAGGGTGGCGCAGCGCTCAAACCCGCCCTCCAGCTCGATGCTCACCATGCCGCCAAAGCCGCTGGCGAAGGCTCCGAGGGCATCGTGGCCCGGATGGTTGGCAAGGCCCGGGTAGATCACCTTCTTCACTGCCGGGTGGGCGGCCAGAAACTCGGCAACTTTCTGGGCATTGTGCAGGTGGGCATCCATCCGCAGCGGCAGGGTCTTGACTCCACGCTGCAGCAGGTAGGCCTCCTGCGGGCCGATTGGGGAGCCGATATGCTTGAGGGCCACGGTGCGGATCGACTTCATCAGGGCGTGGGAGCCCGCCACCACCCCGGCGATGATGTCGCCGTGGCCGCCCAGATATTTGGTACCGCTGTGCATCACCACATCGACCCCGAGCTCCAGCGGACGCAGCAGGTAGGGGGTGAGGAAGGTGTTGTCACATACCGTAATGGCGCCCACCTTGCGGGCCGCTTCCACCACCAGCCGCGGATCCACCACCTTGAGGGTGGGGTTGGTCAGGGTTTCGAACAGTACCACCTTGGTAGCAGGGCGGATGTTGGCCAGCAGATCCCGGTCGCTCTCGTAAGCGGTGACCTTGATACCGGCGCGGCTGAAGGTCTGCTTGAGGAACGCATCGGTGCCGCCGTAGAGCGGGCCGATATAGGCCACCTCATCGCCGCTGTCGGCAAGCGCATACATGATGGCGCTTACCGCCGCCATGCCGCTCGCCACCACCAGCGCTTCATCGGCACCTTCCAGCGCCGCCAGTTTCTGCTCCAGCTCGGCGGTGGTGGGGTTGCCAAAGCGACTGTAGATAAAGCCGGGGGCTTGACCTGCAAAGCGCTCCTTGCCCGCCTGGGCGTTGAAGTAGCTGAAGGTGCTGCTTTGGTAGAGCGGGGTGGTGAGGGCGCCGGTCTGTGGGTCGATCCGCTGGCCGCTGTGTACGCTCATGGTCTTGAATTTCATCGTGTTGCTCCGTGATGACCAGGCTCTGGCCATGACTTGTTTTGTTGTTCGTTGCTTGTTGTTTTTGTCAGCGCGGGTATGTGCATGCGGCTTATGGCTTATGCATATACCCGCCTAGGGATCTTTACGCTGCTTAGGCCGTTATCGCTTCGCTTTCAGTGCGCGGGAGGCGAGTTGGTTCCACCGGCCCATAGTGCCGCGCCGCCACATCCGGGTGGGAGCGCAGCCGCCCCTTGAGCACGTTCTCCCCCACCTGATTAAAGAGCGGGTTGGTCGGGTCACTCTCCGGCCCTTGCGCCTGTGCTGCCAGCGCGGGGGAGAGGCTGAGCAGTGGCACGGTGGCATCGAGCCGCGCCGCCATAAAGAAGGCGCAGGAGAGGCGCGATACGCCGGGCGGCGGGCTCACCACCCGATGCAGGGTCGCCTTGAGATAGCCGTTGGAGGCCAGCTCAAGCAGCTCGCCGATATTGACCACCAGCGCACCCGGCAGGGGGGGCGCGGAGATCCAGCCGTTGGCCGTCTCGACCTCAAGCCCCGAGTGATTGTCCTGCATCACCAGCGTCAGGTAGCCGGGATCCTTGTGGGCGCCAACCCCCTGACTGCTGCCGCCCGCCTCTTGCCCCGGGTAATGAATCAGTTTCATGTGCTGGTAGGGGGCGCCGCGGATGCTGTCGTCAAACACGTTGGCCGGTTGCTCCAGCACCTCGGCAAAAGCGGCCAGCAGGGTGAGGGTGATGTCGCTCAGCCGATCCTGCCACGCCAGCAGATGGGCTTTCATCTCTGGCAGGGCGGTCGGCCACTGGTTGGGGCCGATCAGCCGCTGCCATGGTTCACGGATCAGGGCCGCAGGCAGGGCTTGCGCCTCATTCATGATATCGAACTGCTCCCGCAGATCCGGCCGCGCTCGGGTCAGCTCGGCACCGACCCGGTTGTAGCCGCGAAAGTGGGGGCTGTTGACTATCTGCACCGCCAGCTTCTCCTGCTCCGGCAGGGCAAAGAAGCGCTCTGCCAGCGCCAGAGTCTCTCGTTGCTCGGCGTCACTCAGGCCATGCCCTGTCAGATAGAAAAAGCCGACGTCGCGGGCGGCCGCGGCTAGCCGGGCCAGCATAGGGCGACGCAGGTCGGGTGCCCCGTTGAGGGCAGCCAGATCGATGATCGGCAGTGGTGAATGTTCCATGTGCACCTCCTCACTCTTTCGTTATCTCTAGCGCCATCTCTTCTGCTGCCTCTGGTGCGGGCAGGTCTGATGAGCGGCAAACGGGATGGCGCGACAGTGTGGCGGTATGCGCAGCGGTGTGGCGCCATCTGGAATGAAGGGGATGCTACTGTTCGGTGTTATAAGACGGAAACAACAAATTATTCTTAGTTATATACAAAATTCGAAATGGAATTCGGTGTGTAATGGGGTGGCTGCTTTTTGCGCAGCCATTAAGGGCGGAATGGGAAATGATGGGAAGGAGAGTGATAACCAGAGGCAAGCTGCCCGCGGTAAAAATGAACAAAACAGAAAATGGCCAAAACAGAAGGGAGGCGGATGCCTCCCTTCTGTTTGAGCGGGTGTTCACCTGACCGGGTGCTCAGGCAAGTGACCGCGCATTCTGGCCTTAACCGGTTGCAGGCTCTCAGTAACCCAGGGTAAAGCGCTGGCGCAGGTGAGCCGGTTTTTCCGCCTCGTTCAGCACGCCGTCGGCCAGATCACCGGCGGTGATCCCAGCAGGCTGTTCGCCACTAAAGAGCACCTGATCGCCACCAATCCGATAGCCGCCGCGCTTCTCACCCGGCTCCAGGAACACCGGGGGAGAGACAAAGCGCCAGTCGAGGGCGGTTTCACGACGCAGGGCGGTGAGACCGTCGCGGGCCGCCAGCGCCCCCTGTTTCCACTCGGCCGGAAACTCCGGGGTATCCACCAGTTGTACGCCGGGGGCGACCTCCAGACTGCCGGCGCCACCTACTACCAGCAGCCAGCTGTTGGCCGCTTTGGCTGCTGCGACAATCGCGTTGGCACCCTTGAGGTACTGGTCGTAGATATCCGGTGTGGTCCAGCCCGGGTTGTAGGCGCTGATCACCCGATCGTGCCCCTTGATCACCTCGGCCAATGCCTGCGGGTTTTGGGCATCCACCGCCACTGCGGTGACCTGCGGATGGGCGGCCACCTTGCTGACATCGCGGACGATGGCGGTGACGTGATGGCCGCGGCTGATGGCCTCGTTCAGGATGGCTGAACCGACAAAACCGCTGGCACCGATCAGGGCAATCTTCATGGGGAACTCTCCTTCACTGTTGGAATGGGGCTATCCTACGCCGCCACTTATGATTTAATAATCACCTCAAAAATGCATTCACTTATAAGCTGGGTTTAATAATGGAACAGCTCAGACGTTACGCCATCTTCGCCGCCGTGGTGGAAGCGGGCAGCATGACAGGGGCGGCCAAATCCCTCGGCATGACCCCCTCAGCCGTCAGTCAGCATATCAGCCAGCTGGAGAGCCTGCTCGGACTGCCCCTGCTCCATCGCTCCACCCGTCGCCTCAGTCTGACCGAGGCGGGAGAGGTGGTATGGCAAGGGTGCCGGGCGTTGCAGCAGACCCTGAGCGAGACCGAGCTGCGCCTCTCCGAGGTGCGAGACGCCCTGCTCGGGGAAGTGCGGATCACCGCCCCGGTTGGGATGGCGGGCCAACCGTTGGCACTGGCCCTCTCGCCGCTGCTGCAGGCCCACCCCGGTCTCACCATCCAGATCATCGCCGACGACGAGAAGCGAGATCTGATTGCCGAGCGGATCGACGTGGCGCTGCGGGTCGGCACCTTGCCCGACTCGACTCTGGTGGCCCGCAAGTTGGGCCAGACCCGGATGCTGCTCTGCGCCGCTCCCGCCTATCTGGCGCGCAAGGGGACGCCGCGCATGCCCGCCGATCTGGCCACCCACGACTGGCTCTGCGGCGACATGCTGGGCAACGGTTTGCTGCTGCAGGATGAAAAGGGTGGCGAACACAGGGTGAGGTTCAAGGCCAAGGTGCTCTGCAATAACGTGTTGCCCTTGCGCCAGTTTGCGCTGGCGGGGCAGGGGATCTCGCTGCAACCGGAGGGAGAGATTGGCGAGGATCTGGCGCAGGGGCGTCTGCTCGAACTGCTGCCCGGTTTTCGGGTGGCACCGATGGAGATCCACGCCATCACGCCGCAGCGGGAGATCCCAGAGAAGGTGCGACGGGTGGTGGAGGCGCTGCGCAGCTACTTCGGAACGCTCTGAGCCATCATCAAGCCATGGTAGCCCGGATGCGAGCAAAGAGGCTCTGCAGGCAGGCTTGATCCCGATCGGCGGCCCGCACCGCGCCGTACATATGGCGACGAATACCACTCCCGAGGGGGCGAGCGCAGAGCATCCCCTGTCTGACAAACTCGTCGCTGGCCCAGCGCGGCAGAGCGGCGACGCCGAGGCCAGCAGCGGCCATCTGCAGCATCACCGAGGTATTGTCCACCGGCTTGCAACGGGCGGGCTCCACCCCGGCGGGTTGCAAAAAGCGGCTGAAGATATCCATGCGGCTGCGCTCCACCGGATAGACCAGCAGCACCTCCGCCCCCAGATCGCCCGGCTCGATGCGGCTCTGGTGGCAGAGAGGATGATCCGGCGCCATCACCAGAGTCAGATCGAAGGCAAACAGCGGCTCGAAGTGGAGATCGCCGCGGGCCTGCACGTCCGAGGTGAGCAGCAGGTCGAGCTGGCCGCCTAGCAGGGCATTGATGGCATCAAAGCCCGGCACTGACTCCACCTCCAGATCCACCCCAGGCCACTGGCGGCGAAAATCGGGCAACAGCGGCAGCAGCCACTGGATGCAACTGTGGCAATCAAGCGCCAGATGCAGCCTGCCCGCATCGCCGCTCTGCAGGGCCTGCAACTGCTTCTCGGTCTGGGCCAGGGCGGGCAGTACCTGACGGGCGAGGGCGAGCAGCTGGCTGCCGGCTGCGGTCAGCACCAGCGGGCGGCTTTTGCGCAGGTAAAGCTCCAGATTGAGGCGGGTCTCCAGCTCTTTGAGCTGGTGGGAGAGGGCGGACTGGGTGAGGTTGAGGGTCAGCGCCGCACCGGCCAGCGAGCCCTGCTCGGCCAGCGCGGTTAATGTTTTCAAGTGTTTGATCTCTATCCCTGCATTGCTTGGCACTGCCATAAGATGGCTCCTTGTGAGATTGCGTATGGCGCTGATAATGCTGTCGGCGGTGGCTTGGCCTTTAGCCTCCTGCGCTTCTTTATCCTGCCTTCTTGCTTGCTCCTGCACTTCTTAACACATGCAAAATCGGCCTCTGTATCCGCGCGGTGAACCTGTTCGGCGGTCAGTTGAGGATTATTTGAGAGCCACTTGAAGAGGATTCAATAGCCAGCGTCACCTTATCTTGTCATTTTGGATGTGTAAACATCTGGATGGCTAAATCATCCAGTTTCCCATCAGATGAATGAGCATAAGGAAATGAACCTATGACACGAGCACACACCCTGGGCTTCCCCCGTATCGGCGCCAAGCGCGAGCTGAAATTTGCCCTCGAATCCTACTGGCGTGGCGAGACCACTCAGGCCGAACTTGTTGCCGTGGGCAAAACGCTGCGTGAGCGCCATTGGCAGGCCCAGCACGGCGCCGGGGTCAATCTGCTGCCGGTGGGCGACTTCGCCTGGTACGATCAGGTGCTCGGCACCAGCCTGCTGGTGGATGCAGTGCCTGCCCGTCACCGTCATGGCGAGACCGATCTCGACACCCTGTTCCGGGTGGCCCGCGGCCGTGCGCCGACCGGCCCGGCGGCGGCCGCCGCCGAGATGACCAAATGGTTCAACACCAACTATCACTATCTGGTGCCGGAATTCAGCCGTGATCAGCGCTTCAAGCTGGGCTGGAGCCAGCTGTTTGACGAGGTCGAAGAGGCCAAGGCGCTGGGGCTGCCGGTCAAGGCGGTGCTGCTGGGGCCGGTCTCTTATCTGTGGCTCGGCAAGGAGAAAGAGAGCGGCTTCTCCCGCCTTGAACTGCTCGATCGTCTGCTGATTGTCTATCAGGAGATCCTGGCCAAGTTGGCCGCCCAGGGAGTGGAGTGGGTACAGATCGATGAACCTGCGCTGACGCTGGACCTGCCGGACGAGTGGCGGCTGGCCTATCTCAACGCCTACGAGCGCCTTGCGGGCCCCTGCAAGCTGTTGCTCACCACCTATTTCGGTTCGGTTGCCCATCAGCGCGACATCATCACCAGCCTGAAAGTGGATGGCCTGCATCTGGATCTGGTGGCCGCCCCCGAGCAGCTGGAGACCCTGGTGCCGCATCTGCCCGCCCAGTGGGTCATCTCCGCCGGGGTGATCAACGGCCGCAACGTCTGGCGCGCCAATCTGGCCAAGCTGGTGCCGACTCTGAAGGCACTGAAAGCCAAACTCGGCGAGCGGCTCTGGGTGGCCTCATCCTGCTCGTTGCTGCACAGCCCGGTGGATTTGACCCTGGAGCCGGAGCTGGATCCCCAGACCCGCAGCTGGTTCGCCTTCGCCCTGCAAAAATGTTTCGAGCTGGGGCTGCTCAAAGAGTATCTGGATGGGGGCGAGCTAGACAAAATCGCCGCCTACAGCCAGCCCATCGTGGATCGGGAGTCCGACAGCCGGGTGCACAAAAAAGCGGTGCAGTCACGGCTCGCCAGCCTCACCAACAGCGATTTTGATCGCCACAGCCCCTATCCGGTCAGGGCCGAGCTGCAGCGCTCGGATCTCAAGCTGCCGCTGCTGCCCACTACCACCATCGGCTCCTTCCCGCAGACCTCGCAGATCCGGGTTTTGCGGCAGGATTGGCGCGCCGGTCGCATCGATGACAGCGCCTACGAGGCGGGCATTAAGGCCGAGATCCGCGATGCCATCGCGCGTCAGGAGGCCATCGGGCTGGACGTGCTGGTACATGGCGAGGCCGAGCGCAATGACATGGTGGAGTATTTCGGTGAGCTGCTGGATGGCTTTGCCATCACCCGTTTCGGCTGGGTACAGAGCTATGGCTCCCGCTGCGTCAAGCCGCCGGTGATCACCCGCGACATCGACCGCCCGACCCCCATGACGCTCGAATGGACCCGATTTGCCCAGAGCCTGACCGACAAGCCGGTCAAGGGGATGCTGACTGGCCCTGTGACCATCCTCTGCTGGTCCTTCCCGCGGGAAGATGTGAGCCGCGAGCAATCCGCCCTGCAGATTGGCCTCGCCATTCGCGACGAGGTGGCAGATCTGGAAGCCGCCGGCATCAAGATCATCCAGATCGACGAACCGGCGATCCGTGAAGGCTTGCCCCTGCGCAAGCAGGATCATCAGGCTTATCTCGACTGGGCGGTGCGCGCCTTCCGTCTGAGCGCGAGCCCGGTGGCGGACAGCACCCAGATCCACACCCACATGTGCTACAGCGATTTCAACCTCATCATCGAGGCGGTGGCGGCGTTGGATGCGGATGTGATCACCATCGAGACCAGCCGCAGCCAGATGCAGCTGCTCGAAGCGTTCGAACGCTTCAACTACCCCAACGAGATTGGCCCGGGCGTCTACGACATCCACTCGCCGAACGTGCCGAGCCAGAGCTGGATTGAGGGGTTGCTGCGCAAGGCGGCCAAGCAGATCCCGGCCGAGCGGCTCTGGGTCAACCCGGATTGCGGCCTCAAGACCCGCGGCTGGGAAGAGACAGAGGCCGCCCTCAAGGTGATGGTCGATGCCACCAAGGCGCTGCGGGTCGAGCTGGCGTAACCGGCAAGCCGTGACCGCCATCGATAAGGTGGTGTGCTGACAAACGAACGAGAGAGGGGAAGCCACTGCTTCCTCTCTTTTTTTTTCGTTGGCCACTTTTTCCACTGGATCCTGAACCTTGCCGCAGCCCGCTTTGCACTAGGCTCAGAGTTGGCAGAAGTGGATGGAGTCGCGGCCATGAGAGTCAGTCTGGGGAGCGCAATCCTGTGGGGATTGCTGATGTGGCAGAGTGTATGGGCGGCGCCAGCGGCCGAGTTGAAGATGGTCTACTTTGACGACTTTGCCCCATATTCGTGGCGTGACGAACAGGGCAGGATGCGCGGGCTGATGATCGACGTGATGGATCGGGTGGTTGTGCAGATGGGGCTGCGGGTGCGCCATGAAGGTTATCCGTGGCAACGGGCGCAAAAACTGGTGCGGATGGCGCAGGCCGATGGCTTCGTGACCATCGCAACTCGGGAGCGGCGCAGCTATACCCTGATTGTGGAAGAGCCGGTCACTACCACTGTGCTAACCATTTTTACCCAGCGCGCCCATCCCCGCATGGCGGAGTTTCAGCGAGCCAGCCGCTTGAGCGACTTCAAATCGCTTACCTTTCTCGACTATTTCGGTAACGGCTGGGGCAAGGAGAACCTGGCGGGCTTCACCGTTCATCACACCATCAATGTCGATAATGTCTTCAAAATGCTGGCGGCGGGGCGGGGGGACCTGATGGTGGCCGACCCACTTGTGGCACGCTTCAAACTCAACCAGCTGGGTCTCTCCGGGTTGGTGGTCGAGGTGCCGCTGCAGCTTGACTCTACCCCGTTCAATCTCTGCATCGGCAAGCACTCCCGCTTCAATACCCGGATAACCGAGTTCAACAGTGCCCTGCAACAGCTGCGACAAAGCGGCGAGTTGGCGCGTATCGTCGAACGATATCGTTGATGCGCGGCTGCCATCTGCTGTTTGCCAACGGCGTGTCTATCTTGGCGTCATATCGGCGATGGTTGCCCAGAAGGCATCGATCAAGGGCCCCTTGCTGTGGGGCGGACGGATAAGGCCAATGGTCCAGCAGGCTTCCCCATCTCTGAGGGGGAGGGTGAGCACATCAGGGTGCTCTATGGTGGTGGAGGAGGGAACCAGAGTCCAGGCGATCTCTGCCGCCGCGGTGGCAACACCGGCGGCGAAGTCGTTGACGTACTGGATATCGCGAAAACGCAGCCCGCTCTGGGCCAGATAGTTCATCAGGTGATCGTAAAAGGACGGCGCCTTGTCCCGACGCAGGATCGCCAGCGGCTTGTCCACCAGATCCGCCAACTCCCTCACATCGCGGTAGCTGGCGGGCAGCACGGCGACAAAGTGGGCTTCGACCACCGGCAGGGCGTGCCACCCCTTGGGGGCGGGCAGGCGGCAAAAACCGAGATCCAGCTTGCCTTCACTGAGCGCCAGTAGCTGGTGGTGGGTGGAGAGATCGTTGAGCTCGATGGTCACTTGCGGCCGCTCGGCGCGAAAACGGGCAATGGCGGCGGGCACCAGGATTTTGGTGGCCACGCCAAAGCCGATGCGCAGGGTGCCGACATTGCCCGCCAGCACGTCGCGGGCTGTGCGTGACAGCTGCTCACTCTGGATGACCACAGCGCGGGCATCTTCATACAGCGCCCTGCCCAGTCCGGTGAGGCGAGTGGTACTGGCGTTGCGCTCGAACAGCTCACCGCCCAGCTCCTCCTCCAGTCGCCTTATCTGTTTGCTCAGGGCCGACTGGGTAACATGCTGGCGCACCGCCGCCTGGCCGAAGTGCAGCACCTCCCCCAGAGTGACGAAGGCTTTCAGATCCCGTAGCTCCATCAGGGCTCCTTTCATTCCTGTTGGGAATGTTGAGTGGTCAAATTTGTCATTGGACGGAATTTTAGAAGTGTTGGATGCTTATGCCAATTCATTTCGGGTGCCCAGACAGGGGGCGCCGGGTTATCAGAGATGGCTGACACCATCAGCGCAGAAGGAGCAATACCAGATGCATCACCACAAGTTCAACGACTTCCCGAGCGATTTTCTGTGGGGCGCCGCCTCCGCCGCCTATCAGGTGGAGGGGGGCTGGAATGCCGATGGCAAGGGGCCCTCGGTGTGGGATCTCTTCACCAAGCTGCCGGGCAAGACTTTTGAGGGGAGCAACGGCGATGTGGCGGTGGATCACTACCACCGCATGGAAGAGGACGTGGCGCTGATGGCCGAGATGGGGCTCAAGGCCTACCGCTTCTCGGTGAGCTGGCCGCGCATTTATCCCACCGGTCGGGGGGAGGTGAACGAGGCGGGACTGGCTTTCTACGAGAAGCTGATCGACACCCTCTTGGCCCACCAGATCGAGCCGGTACTGACCCTTTATCACTGGGATCTGCCGCAGGCGCTGCAGGATGAGTACGGCGGCTGGGAAGACCGACGCATTATCGAGGATTTTGAGCGCTACTGCGTGACCCTCTATCAGCGTTTTGCCGGCAAGGTGAAGTACTGGGTCTCTCTCAACGAGCAGAACTACAACCTGACCAACGCCTATCAGCTCGGCACCCATCCGCCGGCCGTGCAGGATCGCAAGCGCTTCTTTGCCGCCAACCATATCGCGTTTCTGGCCAACGCCCGGGTGATCAAGGCGTTTCGCCAGCATGTGCCAAATGGCCTCATCGGCCCGAGCTTTGCCTACTCCCCAGCCTATCCGGCGTCGTGCGACCCGAAAGATATGCTGGCCTACGAGAACGCCGAGGAGTTCAACAACCTCTGGTGGCTGGATGCCTACTGCTTTGGCCGCTATCCGCAGGCGGCGCTCGCTTACTTGCGAGAAAACGGCGAGGCGCCGGAGATCCTGCCGGGCGATATGGAGTTGCTGCGCGAGGGGACGCCCGACTACATCGGCGTCAACTACTACTACACCCTGACCTACACAGATAACCCCTTGGGTGGTCAGACCCTGCAGCGGATCAACACCACCGGCAAGAAGGGTACTACGCCATCGAGCGGCATCCCCGGCCTCTACAAGACAGCGCCCAATCCGCACCTTGAGACCAGCAACTGGGACTGGGCCATCGATCCGATCGGGATGCGCATCGCCCTGCGTCGCCTCTCTTCCCGCTATGGCCTGCCGCTGATGATCACCGAGAACGGTCTTGGCGAGTTCGACAAGCTGGAGGCGGGCGACAAGGTGAACGATGCGTACCGCATCGATTACCTGCGCAGCCACGTCAAGGCGTGCCAGGAGGCGATGCAGGATGGGGTGGAATTGCTCGGCTACTGCGCCTGGTCGTTCACCGACATCCTGAGCTGGCTCAACGGCTACCAGAAGCGCTACGGCTTCGTCTATGTGGATCGTGACGAGCAGGGGGGCTCCCTTCGCCGGATCAAGAAAGCGAGCTTCCACTGGTACAGACAGGTGATTGCGAGCCAGGGCAAGCAGCTCTGACGATGTATCGCGTCGCGTAATCAGCGGGCCCGGGCAATCCCCGGGCCCGCGCTGTTTGTGGCGAAGGAGAGGGGACAAGCCGGTTTCTCACCGTGCGACTCATCCCTGTTTGCTGATTTTTGTCCTGCCAAAGCTGCCGACCCCTGCTATTATCTGCGGCCGAACATGAGCCAATAAAAATCAGGATATCGTGATGACTGACCACACTTTTATTCCCGGCAAGGACGCGGCGCTGGAAGACTCCATCGAACGCTTCCAGACCAAGCTGCAAGCCTTGGGCTTTGATATTGAAGAGGCCTCCTGGCTCAACCCCGTGCCGAACGTCTGGTCGGTGCATATTCGGGACAAAGAGTGCGCCCTCTGCTTCACCAACGGCAAGGGTGCCAGCAAGAAGGCGGCCCTCGCTTCTGCCCTTGGCGAATATTTCGAGCGTCTCTCCACCAACTACTTCTTCGCCGACTTCTATCTGGGCGAGCAGGTCGCCAACGGCGATTTCGTTCACTACCCGAACGAGAAGTGGTTCCCCATCGAGGGTGACCAGTTCCCGGCCGGTCTGCTCGACAGCTTCACCCGCAAGTTCTACAACCCGGACGGTGAAGTGACCGCCGACATGCTGGTGGATCTGCAGTCAAACAACGAGGAGCGCGGTATCGTCGCCCTGCCGTTCGAGCGTCAGTCCGATCACGAGACCGTCTACATCCCGATGAACATCATCGGCAACCTCTATGTCTCCAACGGCATGAGCGCCGGCAACACCAAGACCGAAGCGCGCACCCAGGCGCTCTCCGAGGTGTTCGAGCGCCACGTGAAGAACAAGATCATTGCCGAGGCCATCAGCTTGCCGCTGATCCCGGACGAGGTGATTGCCCGTTATCCGGGAATTGCAGCCTCCATCGCGGCGCTCGAAGCGGAAGGCTTCCCCATTTACAGCTTCGATGCCTCTCTGGGTGGCCGTTATCCGGTCATCTGCGTGGTGCTGCTCAACCCGAGCAATGGCACCTGCTTTGCCTCCTTCGGCGCCCACCCGCGCTTCGAAGTGGCCTTCGAGCGGACCGTCACTGAGCTGCTGCAGGGCCGCGGTCTCAAGGATCTCGACGTGTTTGTACCGCCGTCATTCGACAACGAGCAGGTAGCGGATCACCACAACCTCGAGACCCACTTCATCGACTCCTCGGGCCTTATCAGCTGGGATCTGTTCAAGCAGGATGCGGACTTCGAGTTTGCCGACTGGGATTTTCGCGGCACCTCGCAGGAGGAGTTCGATCACCTGATCGGCATCTTCCACGAGCTGGAGCAGCCGGTCTATATCGCCGACTACGAGCATCTGGGTGTCTACGCCTGCCGCATTCTGGTGCCGGGCATGTCCGACATCTATCCGGCCGAAGATCTGCTGCTGGCCAACAACAATATGGGCGCCAACCTGCGCGAAGTGATCCTGGCGCTGCCATCACTTGATTGGGATGCCGAGCAGTATATGGCGTTGTTTGATCAACTCGATGAAGAGGGGCACGACGAGCGTACCCGTGTACGCGAGCTGCTGGGCATCGCCGCTGCCAAGGGTACCGCGCTGCACACCCTGCGCGTTGGCGAGCTGAAAGCCATGCTGGCGCTGGCCGCAGGTGAGCTGGAGACCGCACTGGATCTCATCGACTGGACCATGGAGTTCAACCAGTCGGTGTTCACTGCCGAGCGTGCCAGTTACTACCGAGCCCTGCGCGCCTGTGTCGAGCTGTTCCTCGATGAGGAGCGGGATCCGGAGCAGTATCGCGCCGTCTTCACTCGCATGTATGGCGAAGAGACGCTGGCACAGGCATGGGCCAACGCCAGTGGTGAAGCACGCTTCCACGGGCTGGAAGCGGCCGACCTGTCGCTCTCCCAGTTCCCGCTGCACCAGAAGCTGCTGGCGGCTTACGAGAAGCTGCAAAAGGCCAAGCGAGCCCATCACTGGGCCTAATCGTTGCTGTAAAGGAAGGGGCCGAGTGGCCCCTTCTGTTTATCGTGCGGCAAGGCACGGGATAGTTATTCAAAGATGAAATAAAAAACAAAAAATACCCCTAAGGGGGTTGATGGCAGGGCAGGGGATGTGCTGTCGATCTGCAAAGATATCTTGCCAATACCATATTTCCGTGATTGGAAATAAATTCTTTAAAATCATTGCATTAAAAATGTGACATTTCTGTTTCAGCTGATACCTGGTGTAAAGTGGCGTAGCCATCGCACTAAAATATTTGTAGTAAAATTACATTCGCACACTGATAAACTTGATCAATGTCAATTTTGGCTATTTGGCCCTTTGTTATGATTTCAACAGGCAAAACATTCAGGTAGAAAATAATTGAAAGCTGAATCTCCATTCGATTGTCTCAAGCCCGAAGCCATCGCTGCACTGGCTGAAGACATCACCTATGCCAAGGCTACCAAGCCGGCATACAAGGTCATTCCACTGGCCATTACCGCAGGCGCTTTCATCGCCATCGCGTTTATCTTCTACATTACTGTCACGACCGGTTCCGGCTCTATGTCTTGGGGTATGGCCAAGTTAGTTGGCGGTCTCTGCTTCTCTCTCGGACTTATTCTCTGTGTGCTGCTCGGTGCCGAGCTGTTCACCTCCACCACCCTGACGCTGGTGGCCAAAGCTGCCAATCGCATCAGCTGGGCTCAGCTGCTCAAGAACTGGGGTCTGGTCTACTTCGGCAACCTGATTGGCGGTCTGCTGATGGTGGCGCTGATCATCGTTTCTGCCGAGTACACGGCAGCAGACGGTCAGTGGGGCCTTAACGCCCTCAAAGTGGCCCAACACAAAATTCACCACACCTTCTTCGAAGCGGTGGCGCTGGGTATCCTCTGTAACCTGATGGTATGTCTTGCTGCCTGGATGGCCTTTGGTGCCCGCAGCGCGACTGACAAGGTAGTCGTCATGCTGCTGCCGGTTGCCATGTTCGTTGCATCAGGTTTCGAGCACAGCATCGCAAACATGTTTATGATTCCGGTTGGTATCGCTATCCACAGCGTGGCTAGTCCGGAATTTTGGCAGGCCATCGGCCAGGATCCGGCAACCTTTGCTGACCTGACCGTATCCAACTTCGTCCTACACAACCTCATCCCCGTGACCATCGGCAATATCATCGGTGGTGGCGTGATGGTTGGTCTGACTTACTGGTTTATCTTCCGTCGTCATCATTAAGGATGATCGCGGGATACTACATCAATACCGTGTGAGGTAATGAAAAATGGCAGAACTTAACGAACAGTTCCAAAAAGCATGGGAAGGCTTCGCGGCCGGTGAATGGCAGACCTCTGTCAACACCCGTGACTTCATCCAGAAGAACTACACCCCGTATGAAGGTGACGAGTCCTTCCTGGCTGGCGCGACCGAAGCGACAACCAAGCTGTGGGACAAGGTCATGGAAGGGATCAAGATCGAGAACCGCACTCACGCGCCGGTCGATTTTGATACTGACCTGCCCTCCACCATTACCGCACACGATGCCGGTTACATCGATCAGAGCCTCGAGAAGATCGTAGGTCTGCAGACCGACAAGCCGCTGAAGCGCGCCATCATCGCCAACGGCGGTATCAAGATGGTTAAAACTTCTTGCGAAGTGTACGGTCGTCAACTGGATCCGATGGTCGAGAAGATCTTCACCGAGTACCGCAAGACTCACAACCAGGGTGTGTTTGATGTTTACACCAAAGACATCCTGAACTGCCGCAAGTCTGGTGTTATCACCGGTCTGCCGGATGCCTACGGCCGTGGCCGTATCATCGGTGACTACCGTCGTGTTGCCCTGTACGGTGTTGACTTCCTGATGGCCGACAAACTGGCACAGTTCAAGTCCCTGCAAGCTGACCTGGAAAACGGCGTCAACCTGGAAGCCACTATCCGTCTGCGCGAAGAGATCTCCGAGCAGCACCGTGCCCTGGCTCAGATGAAGGTGATGGCTGCCAAGTATGGTTGCGATATCTCCGTACCGGCTACCAATGCCCGTGAAGCAGTTCAGTGGACCTACTTCGCTTACCTGGCGGCAGTCAAGTCCCAGAACGGCGCGGCCATGTCCTTCGGTCGTACTTCCAGCTTCCTGGATATCTACATCGAGCGTGACCTGCAGAAAGGTTTGATCACCGAGCAAGAAGCCCAGGAGCTGATGGACCACATGGTCATGAAGCTGCGTATGGTTCGCTTCCTGCGTACCCCGGAATACGATTCACTGTTCTCCGGCGACCCGATGTGGGCTACCGAGACCCTGGCTGGTATGGGCGTTGATGGCCGTACCCTGGTCACCAAGAACAGCTTCCGTATGCTGAACACTCTGTACACCATGGGCCCGTCCCCTGAGCCGAACCTGACTATCCTGTGGTCCGAGAAGCTGCCGGTCGGTTTCAAGAAGTACTGTGCCAAGGTATCTATCGAGACCTCTTCTGTTCAGTACGAGAACGACGATCTGATGCGTCCGGATTTCAACAACGATGACTACGCCATCGCTTGCTGTGTATCCCCGATGATCGTTGGTAAGCAGATGCAGTTCTTCGGTGCTCGTGCCAACCTGGCCAAGACCATGCTGTATGCAATCAACGGTGGTATGGACGAGAAGCTCAAGATCCAGGTCGGTCCGAAAACCGAAATGGTCAAGTCCGAGTACCTCGACTACAACGACGTAATGGATCGTCTGGACCACTTCATGGATTGGCTGGCCAAGCAATACGTTGCTGCGCTGAACATCATCCACTACATGCACGACAAGTACAGCTACGAAGCCTCTCTGATGGCGCTGCACGACCGTGACGTATATCGCACCATGGCGTGTGGTATCGCTGGTCTGTCTGTAGCCGCTGACTCCCTGTCTGCCATCAAGTACGCCAAGGTCAAGCCGATTCGTGACGAAGATGGCGTTGCCATCGACTTCGAAATCGAAGGCGAATACCCGCAGTTCGGTAACAACGACGCTCGCGTCGATGATATCGCCTGTGACCTGGTTGAGCGCTTCATGAAGAAGATTCAGAAGCTGAACACCTACCGTGGTGCTGTTGCTACCCAGTCTGTTCTGACCATCACTTCCAACGTGGTATATGGCAAGAAGACCGGTAACACCCCGGATGGCCGTCGTGCTGGTGCTCCGTTCGGCCCGGGTGCCAACCCGATGCACGGTCGTGACCAGAAAGGTGCTGTTGCTTCCCTGACTTCCGTTGCCAAGCTGCCGTTCGCTTACGCCAAAGATGGTATCTCCTATACCTTCTCCATCGTTCCGAATGCACTGGGTAAAGATATGGAAGCCCAGAAAGCTAACCTGGCTGGCCTGATGGACGGTTACTTCCACCACGAATCCAACGTAGAGGGTGGTCAGCACCTGAACGTTAACGTGATGAACCGTGAAATGCTGCTGGACGCCATGGAAAACCCGGAGAAATATCCGCAGTTGACCATCCGCGTATCCGGTTATGCCGTTCGCTTCAACTCTTTGACCAAAGAGCAACAGCAAGACGTCATCACTCGTACCTTCACCGCTTCTCTGTAATCGAGACGTAGTGAGCAAAAACCGGCGCCAAGGCGCCGGTTTTTTTATACGTGCGATTCAGGGGCGGATTACATCCATTTCATCGTAATCACAACAGTTGTCATGGGGTATTTGAACAGGGCTATGGCGCAGGTGTTCACCCGGATTGACCCTGGCACAGCCTGTAATGCGATAACGCGTTATGCACGAGCTAAGGGAATAGGGCGGTTGCTTTGTCTGCCATTGCATCAGTGTTGCTATGGCTCGTGGAACAGGCTTATCAGGATTCGGGGTGAAGAGAGACGCCATCGTGGGTATAAAGCAATACCCGTAAGCCTGTGACTATGAAATTATTCTCTGCCTCTGCCTCTGCCTCTGCCTCTGCCTCTGCCTCTGCCTCTGCCTCTGCCTCTGCCTCTGCCTCTGCCTCTGCCTCTG
>NZ_JAAKVA010000021.1:0-66442 GCF_049175415.1 Aeromonas sp. 600527
CTGATATGGCTCAGTCGGTAGAGCGCATCCTTGGTAAGGATGAGGTCCCCAGTTCGATTCTGGGTATCAGCACCATTAAATAGAAAGCCTCCCTGAAAAGGGAGGCTTTTTTGCATCTGTCATTTTTATGATATCCCCTTACATTCCCTATTCCCGCAACCCCCTCTGCTTGCAGCCGACACTGTTTATCTGCTGGTTTGAGTCCTAATGTGTTACTCATTTGACTGCTATTGATGGTTTTATCCATAGATTTAACCATGATTGATTGACGTAAAACGTTTTACATGTAAAATCCGGCGCGTTTTGCCTATTACGTGGAGAGAGAGCATGGCGCAGGATAACGAATACTGTTTGGGGGCGGTACCCGCCAAAGGGCGCAAAGGTGTGCTGTCGCTGATGCTGGTGATGCTAGGCCTGACCTTCTTCTCTGCCAGCATGTGGACCGGTGGTGCGCTGGGCACCGGGCTGGTGTTCGATGACTTCATCAAGGCGGTACTGCTCGGCAACTTGCTGCTGGGTATCTACACAGCCTGTCTCGGTTATATCGGTGCCTCAACCGGTCTCTCTACCCATCTGCTGGCTCGTTACTCCTTTGGGGTGAAAGGTTCCTGGCTGCCATCCCTGCTGCTCGGCGGTACTCAGGTCGGCTGGTTTGGCGTTGGCGTGGCGATGTTTGCCCTGCCGGTGCAGAAGGCGACCGGCATAGATGTGAACTGGCTGATCGCCATTTCGGGCATTTTGATGACGGTGACCGTCTACTTCGGCATCTCCGCCCTGATGGTGCTGAGCTTTGTGGCCGTACCGGCCATTGCACTGCTTGGCGGCTACTCGGTCTGGCTGGCGGTGACCTCGACCGGTGGCATGGCTGCACTGCAGCAGGTACAACCAAGCAATCCCATCGAGTTCACCACGGCGTTGACCATGGTGGTCGGTTCCTTTATCAGTGCAGGAACCCTGACCGCCGACTTTGTCCGCTTTGGTCGCAAACCCTGGGGTGCCGTCATGATTACCATGGTGGCGTTTTTTTTGGGCAACACGCTAATGTTCGTCTTCGGTGCAGCTGGTGCGGCGGTAACGGGGCAGGCCGATATCTCGGAAGTGATGCTGATGCAGGGGCTGTTGATCCCCGCCATTCTGGTGCTGGGCCTCAATATCTGGACCACCAACGACAACGCGCTCTACGCCTCCGGCCTCGGTTTTGCCAACATTACCGGCCTCAAGAGCAAGCCGCTCAGCGTGATCAACGGTCTCATCGGTACGGCTTGCGCCCTCTGGCTTTACAACAACTTTGTCGGCTGGCTGGCCTTTTTGAGTACGGCAATTCCGCCGATCGGTGGCATTATCATCATGGATTTCCTGCTCAATCGTGAGCGTTACCGTCAGTTTGCCGATCAGCAGTTCGAGACGGTGCGCTGGCAGGCGCTGGTCGCCACGGCAGTCGGGGTGGCTGTTGGTAAATGGCTGCCGGGCATAGTGCCACTCAACGCGGTATTGGGCGCCGCCTTCACTTATTTCATTTTGGTTCGCCTCACCCCGCGGCCGGTTCTGGTACAGGAAGCTAGCAAATGCTGATTCAACATATTCGTTTTGCCGATCGGGAAGGGTTGTGGCAGATCCGCTGTCAGGATGGGGTCATCACCGCCATCGAACCCCATGACGAGCATGCCGTCGCCGGTCGGGTGCTGGACGGGGAGGGCGGCCTGGCCATCGCTCCCTTTATCGAACCCCACATTCACCTCGATACCACCCAGACGGCGGGCGAGCCGAGCTGGAATCTCTCCGGCACCCTGTTCGAGGGGATCGAGCGCTGGGCCGAGCGCAAGGCGCTGCTGACCCATGAAGATGTTAAACAGCGCGCCATCCAGACACTGAAGTGGCAGATCGCCAACGGCATCCAGTTTGTGCGCACTCATGTCGATGTCTCCGACCCCAATCTGGTGGCCTTGAAGGCGATGCTGGAAGTGCGGGAGGAGATGAAGGAGTGGGTGGAGCTGCAAATTGTCGCTTTCCCGCAGGAGGGGATCCTCTCCTACCCCAATGGCAAGGCATTGCTGGAGGAGGCGCTCAAACTGGGGGCTGACGTGATCGGTGCGATCCCCCATTTCGAGTTTACTCGGGAATATGGGGTCGAAAGTCTGCATTACATCTTCGATCTTGCCGAGAAGTATCAGGTTCTGGTCGATGTGCACTGTGACGAAATCGATGACGAGCAGTCCCGTTTCATCGAGACGCTGGCGACCTTGGCCTACGAGCGGGGTATCGGCCACCGTGTCACTGCCAGTCACACTACCGCCATGCACTCCTACAATGGCGCCTATGCTTCCCGCCTGTTCCGGCTGCTGAAGATGGCGGACATCAACTTCGTGGCCAATCCGCTGGTGAACATTCACCTGCAGGGGCGGTTCGATACCTATCCAAAACGCCGCGGCATTACCCGGGTGAAGGAGATGCTGGAGGCGAACATCAACGTCTGTTTCGGTCACGATGACGTGTTTGACCCCTGGTATCCCATGGGCACCGCCAACATGTTGCAGGTGCTGCACATGGGGCTGCATGTCTGCCAGATTATGGGTTACGAGCAGATCAACGACGGTCTGAAGCTGATCAGCAGCCACAGCGCCCGCACCCTGAATGTGCAGGATCGCTATGGTATCGAAGTGGGCAAACCGGCCAACCTGTTGGTCCTGCCCGCCGACAACGGCTTCGATGCGGTGCGCCGTCAGGTGCCGGTGCGTTACTCGATTCGTCACGGCAAGGTGATTGCCCAGACCCGCCCGGCCCAGACCGAAATCGTGCTGGGTGAGGCCGAGCCCATCGATTTTCGCCGCTGAGATTTCAATCAGGCTGGGTGACGATTAGTTCCACCTCTGGGCACAAGGGCCGCCATTGCGACATAATGGCGGCCTGACCCTGAGGGAGTGACACCATGCAAACCTGGTTCTATGTTGCTGCAGGGGGCGCCATCGGCGCCTGCCTTCGTTTTGGGATTACCGAACTGATGGCCTTGCTGCTGGGGCGCCACTTTCCTTACGGGACTCTGGTGGTCAACGTGGTGGGCTCTTTCATTATGGGGGTTGCGTTCGCCCTCATCAGTCATGGTCATGTGGTGGAACACCCGATGAAGCCGCTGCTGATGGTGGGGATCCTCGGTGCCCTGACTACTTTCTCTTCCTTTGCCCTCGATACGGTAGTGCTGGCTCAACATGGGGCCTATCTGAAAGCGCTGCTCAATATCGGTCTCAATCTCTTCCTCTGTCTGGCCATGGTGGTGCTGGGCATGCAGTTGGTTGCGAGCCGGGTTTAAGGTGTCCGGACGCCAGTGGCTCTGGTAAACTGGCGGCCATTCTTTGCTCTATGGGTGTTTAAGGGATGTCAGAACAAGCAACGACAACGCATTTTGGCTTTAAAACCGTGGCCGCGACCGAGAAGGAAACTCTGGTAGCAGGTGTCTTCCATTCGGTGGCAGCCAAGTATGATCTGATGAACGATCTGATGTCGTTCGGCATCCACCGCCTGTGGAAGCGCTTCACCATCGACTGTTCCGGTGTGCGCAAGGGCCAGAAGGTGCTGGATCTGGCCGGTGGTACCGGTGACTTGACCGCCAAGTTCTCCCGCATCGTCGGCGAGACCGGTCAGGTGGTACTGGCGGATATCAACGACTCCATGCTGAAAGTGGGCCGCGACAAGCTGCGCAATCTGGGGGTCGCCAACAACGTCTCCTACGTGCAGGCCAATGCCGAGGCGCTCCCCTTCCCGGATAACCACTTCGATGTGATTACCATCGGCTTCGGCCTGCGCAACGTCACCGACAAGGACAAGGCGCTCGCCTCCATGTTCCGGGTGCTCAAGCCGGGTGGCCGTCTGCTGGTGCTGGAGTTCTCCAAGCCGGTCAGCGAAGTGATCGCCAAGCTCTATGATCTCTACTCCTTCAAACTGCTGCCGAAAATGGGCGAAATAGTCGCGAACGACAGTGAAAGCTACAAATATCTGGCAGAGTCCATCCGCATGCACCCGGATCAGCAGACCCTGGCTGGCATGATGGAAAATGTCGGTTTCGAGCAGGTGGAGTACTTCAATCTGACTCAGGGTGTGGTCGCCCTGCACCGCGGTTACAAGTTTTAAGGTTGCCTATGCCGATGGATGCCATGGTCACCGCGGTGATCGAAACCAGCCTCAACCAGTTGCTGGCGCTGGACAAACAGAGCCCGGAGCGGCTGCGCAAACTGGTGGGCAAGGTGCTCAAGCTGGAGCTGCGTGAACTCAAGCCGCTCTGGTTTGTCTTCTCCGAGCGTCGACTGGATGTGATGGCCCAGCATGAAGGGGAGGCTGATGCGGTGCTCAGCCTGTCGCTGACCGCCCTTGGTCTGCTGAAAGACCCGTCCGCCCTGACCCGTTATATCCGCGAGGAGAAACTGGATCTGAGCGGTGATCCCCAGCTGGTGCAGGCATTCAGCGTGCTGCTGGGTGAGCTGGATATCGACTGGGAGGAGGAGCTGTCGCGCTATACCGGCGACGTGCTGGCCCACACCCTGTTCAGCGGTGCCCGTCAGGCGCGTCGTCTGGTCGGCCGCGAGCTGTGCCGCACCCGCAGCCAGCTGGCGGAATATCTGACCGAAGAGGCCCGCCTAGCCCCCGGCCCGCTGGAAGTGGCGAGTTTCAACGATGACGTCGAGGTGCTGGCCCAGCAGCTCAAGGCCGTCGAACTGCGGCTGGCCCGCTTCGAACAGCAGGTGACCTGATGACCCCGAAGGAGTTCAAACGCCTCTATCGCATCATCACCATCCTGCTGGAGCAGGGCATCGACGAACTGGTGCCCGCCCGCTATCAACCTTGGCCGGGTCGTCTGGCCCGTCGCTCCCTGTTCTGGCTCAAGAACAAGCAACCGGATCTCAGCCGCGGTGCCCGTATCCGCCTCGCCTTCGAGGCACTTGGTCCCATCTTCATCAAGTTTGGCCAGATGCTCTCGACCCGCCGCGACCTGTTGCCGCCAGATATCGCCGAAGAGCTGGCCCTGCTGCAGGACAGGGTGCCCCCCTTCTGTGGTCAGGCGGCGCGCCAGCAGATCGAGCTGAGCCTGGGTTGTCCCATCGAAACCCTGTTTGACGACTTCGACGAGACGCCGCTGGCGTCGGCTTCCATCGCGCAGGTGCATACCGCCCGCTTGAAGGAGAGTGGCCGCGAGATCGTCATCAAGGTGATCCGTCCCGACATCGAGCCTGTCATCGAGGCCGACCTGAGACTGATGCAGGCGCTGGCCCGTCTGGTGGCCCGCTTCGTGCCCCAGAGCGCGCGGCTGCGCCCCATCGAGGTGGTGGAGGAGTATCGCAAGACCATCCTCGACGAGCTGAATTTGATGCGCGAAGCGGCCAACGCCATCCAGCTACGGCGCAATTTCACCGGCTCCGAGGCGCTCTATGTGCCTGAAATCATCACCGACCTCTGCCGCGAGCAGGTGCTGGTGATGGAGCGCATCTACGGTATTCCGGTCTCCGATATACCGGCGCTGGAAGCCAATGGCACCAACATGAAGTTGCTGGCCGAGCGCGGGGTAGAGGTGTTCTTCACTCAGGTGTTCCGCGACAGCTTCTTCCACGCCGACATGCACCCAGGCAACATCTTCGTCTCCTATGAGCACCCGGAAAACCCGCTCTGGATCGGCATCGACTGCGGCATCGTCGGCACCCTCAATCGGGAAGACAAACGCTATCTGGCGGAGAACTTCCTCGCCTTCTTCAACCGCGACTATCGCCGGGTGGCGGAGCTGCACGTGGAGTCGGGCTGGGTGCCGGCAGATACCAAGGTGGACGAGTTCGAGTTCGCCATCCGCACCGTGCTGGAGCCCATCTTCGAGAAGCCGCTCTCCGAAATTTCGTTCGGTCACGTGCTGCTCAACCTGTTCAACACCGCTCGTCGCTTCCATATGACGGTGCAGCCGCAGCTGGTGCTGCTGCAAAAGACCCTGCTCTATGTGGAAGGGTTGGGGCGTCAGCTCTACCCGCAGCTCGATTTGTGGCAGACCGCCAAGCCGTTCCTCGAGAACTGGATGCACGAACAGGTGGGGCCAAAGTCGGTATTGAACGCTATCAAGGAGAAGGCGCCATTCTGGGCGGAGAAGCTGCCGGAGCTGCCGGAGCTGGTCTATGAGACCCTGCGCCAGACCCGTCATCAGCAGCGTCATTTCGACCAGATGTTTGCCGAGTTCCGCCGTCACAGCCGTCGGCAGGGGCAGGCCCGCTACCTCTTAGGGGTTGGAGCCAGCCTGCTATTGGCGGGTGTATTCTTGCTGACCCAAAAACAACACATTGAGTGGGGACAAGCCAGTCTCGCCGGTGCAGCCCTCTGCTGGCTGGTCGGCTGGTTGCGAACCCGTTCCCATTAATCAACAACCGCGCCGTCAGGCGCCTGTTCTGGAGAGAAAATCATGGGTGGTATCAGTATTTGGCAATTGTTGATCATCGCAGTCATCGTCGTGCTGCTGTTCGGTACCAAGAAACTGCGCGGGATCGGCGGTGATCTGGGTGCGGCGGTCAAAGGGTTCAAGAAAGCCCTCTCCGACGAGCCGGCTGATGCCAAGGCCGAGCAGAAAGATGCCGAGTTTCCCCCGAAACAGCTGAACGAAGCGGCCACTCAGAGTAGTGAGACCGCCAAACAGAAAGACAAAGACCAGGCCTAAGCCATGTTCGATATCGGTTTTTGGGAGCTGGTCGTTATCGGTGTGGTAGCACTGGTGGTACTGGGGCCCGAGCGGCTGCCGGTTGCCATCCGCACGGCTACCCACTGGATCCGCCTCATTCGTTCGACCGCGAACTCGGTCAAGTCCGAGCTGGAGCAGGAGCTCAAGTTGCAAGAGCTGCATAACGACCTCAAGAAGGCCGAACAGTTGCAGATGAGCAACCTGAGCCCAGAGCTGCAGGAGTCCATCGAACAGCTCAAGGCGGCGGCCCAGTCGGTCAATCGCCCCTATCAGGTGGAGAACGAGATCCGTCCGCCGCGCCCCGAGCCGGTCGCCCAGGCTGAGCCTGCCACGCCGGTTGAGCCTGCGGTGCAGCTGAGCCACGAGGTGCCACCGGTCAACAGCCAGCGGGAGAGCGAGCCGGTGCCGGTCAGCGACTCCTCAGTAAAAGGGGAGGTGAAGCCATGAGTCAGGCCGAACAACCCCTGATCAGCCATCTGGTTGAGCTGAGAACCCGTTTGCTGCGCTCCATTACCGCCATCCTCGTGGTGTTTCTGGCGCTGATCTACTTCTCCAACAACATCTACGACTTCGTGGCCCAGCCGCTGCTCAGCCAGCTGCCGGAAGGGACCAGCATGATAGCGACGGATGTGGCGACCCCCTTCCTGACGCCGATCAAGCTGACGCTGGTGGTCTCCTTCTTCGTGGCGATCCCCTATCTGCTCTATCAGGCCTGGGCTTTTATCGCCCCCGGTCTGTACCAGCACGAACGGCGCCTGATCATGCCGCTGGTGGTCTCCAGTGCCCTGCTGTTCTATGCGGGGATGGCGTTCGCCTACTACGTGGTGTTCCCGCTGGTGTTCGGTTTCTTCACCAGCACAGCACCCGCAGGGGTGACGGTGGCTACCGATATCGCCAGCTATCTGGACTTTGTACTGACCCTGTTCTTCGCGTTCGGGGTGGCGTTCGAAATTCCGGTGGCCACCATACTGCTCTGCTGGACCGGCGTGACCACACCGCAAAACCTGAAGGAGAAACGTCCCTACGTCATCGTCGGGGTGTTTGTGGTCGGCATGTTGCTGACGCCGCCTGATGTCTTCTCCCAGACCCTGCTTGCCATCCCGATGTGGGCGCTGTGGGAGATAGGTCTGTTCTTCGCCCGCTTCTACGTGAAGAAAGAGGATGAAGAGCAACAGGAACAACCGGATGTGGAGAGCTGAGGCTCTGTTGTTCGTCACCTGTTTGCCGGACGGCGAGAGGATGACGAAGTCCGCAGGAATAGCAGAACGAGGGGAGCTGAGGCTCCCTTCCTCTTTTCATGCTCCCGTTCGAGGCGTATGGTAAGACCCCATTCGGTAGATGGTTTTCAAATACCTGATATGTATTCCTTTTGTTCG
The DNA here is from genome assembly GCF_049175415.1 of Aeromonas sp. 600527. Taxonomy (NCBI): domain Bacteria; kingdom Pseudomonadati; phylum Pseudomonadota; class Gammaproteobacteria; order Aeromonadales; family Aeromonadaceae; genus Aeromonas; species Aeromonas sp. 600527. The sequence continues at coordinate 8,071 of NZ_JAAKVA010000021.1, forward strand.
GAACGTCTCATCCCATGATCGATATCGGTTTAAACCTGACCAGCAGCCAGTTCGCCGGCGAGCAGGCTGAGCTGGTGGCCCGTGCCCGTGCCGCCGGAGTGGAAGCGCTGATCCTGACCGGTACCGATCTGGACGGCAGCCGCGAGAGCGCAGAGTTGGCCGCCCGCTGGCCGGGCTACTGCTTCTCCACCGCCGGGGTACACCCTCACGATGCCAAGAGTGTCGATGCGGCGACCCTGCCCGCCCTGCGCGAGCTGGCAGCCTTGCCGCAGGTGGTGGCTATTGGCGAGTGCGGCCTCGACTACAACCGCGACTTCTCCCCCCGTCCGGTGCAGGATGCGGTATTCGACGGCCAGCTGGCACTGGCTGCCGAGCTCGGGATGCCGGTGTTTCTCCACTGCCGCGATGCCCACTCCCGTTTTATCGAGATCCTCCGTCCCTGGTTGCCGAGGCTGCCGGGAGCCGTGCTGCACTGCTTCACCGGCTCCGATGAGGAGCTGGACGAGTGTCTGGCGCTGGGGCTGCATATCGGGGTGACTGGCTGGCTCTGCGACGAACGCCGCGGCCAGCTGCTGCGCGAACAGGTAGCGCGTATTCCGGCCGGTCGCCTGATGATCGAGACCGATGCCCCCTATCTGGTGCCGCGGGATCTGAAACCGCGCCAGAAACGCAACGAACCCGCTTTTTTGCCGCACATCGCCAAGGTGGTGGCGGCCTGTCGTGGTGAAGCGCCCGAGGCCTTGCTGGCCCATACCCGGGCCACCTCCGCCGCGTTCTTCCAACTTCCTCTCCAGGAGTGATTCATGGCTACAACTCTTCCGGGCGCCTTTCCGGGCCGCCGCCTGCGCCGTCTGCGCAAACATGATTTCAGCCGTCGTCTGGTGCGCGAGAACGTACTGACCGTCAACGATCTTATCTATCCGGTGTTTGTGCTGGAGGGGGAGAATCGCCGTGAAGCCGTTCCCTCCATGCCGGGGGTGGAGCGTCTCTCCATCGATCTGCTGCTGGAAGAGGCTGCCGAGCTGGTGGAGCTGGGCGTACCTGCCATTGCCCTGTTCCCGGTCACCCCGCTGGAGAGCAAGAGCCTGATGGCGGAAGAGGCCTACAACCCGAACGGGCTGGCCCAGCGCACTGTGCGTGCCCTCAAGGCCCGCTTCCCGGAGCTGGGGGTCATCACCGACGTGGCGCTCGATCCGTTCACCACCCACGGGCAGGACGGTATTATCGATGACGAAGGCTATGTGCTGAACGACATCACCACCGAGATCCTGATCAAGCAGGCGCTCTCCCACGCCGAGGCCGGGGTCGATATCGTCGCGCCGTCCGACATGATGGATGGCCGCATCGGCGCCATCCGCGCTGCGCTGGAAGAGAATGGCTTCATCAACACCCAGATCATGGCCTACTCCGCCAAGTACGCTTCCTGCTACTACGGCCCATTCCGTGATGCGGTTGGCTCTGCCGGCAACCTCGGCAAGAGCAACAAGGCCACCTATCAGATGGATCCGGCCAACAGTAACGAAGCCCTGCACGAAGTGGCGCTGGATATTCAGGAAGGGGCCGACAGCGTGATGGTCAAGCCGGGCATGCCCTATCTGGACGTGGTTCGTCAGGTGAAGGATCAGTTCGGCGTGCCGACTTTCGCCTATCAGGTCAGCGGCGAGTACGCCATGCACATGGCGGCGATCCAGAACGGCTGGCTGAAAGAGAAGGAGACCATCATGGAGTCTCTACTCTGCTTCAAGCGGGCCGGGGCCGATGGCATCCTCACCTACTTCGCCAAGCGCGTAGCGCAGTGGCTGAAGGAAGATGCCCGCTAAGCGGGATGAAAGGAATAAACGAGAGGGGGAGCCGATGGCTCCCCCTCTTTGTTATGGCTGGCTGATTACAACTGGATCCAGGCATCGCTCCAGGCTGTGCCGGTACCCGGCGCATAGTGGCTGCTCGAGCCGCCACACCAGCCGCTGTAGGGCCAGGGTTTGCACTCGTAGTTGCCACCGGCATTGCTGACCCGATCACCGGCCTGATAGCCGGTGTTGGGGGCATAGGCCGGGTAGTCACCTTCGCCACCCCCGCTGCTTTCTTCGGTCAGCGCAACCGGGAAGCGCTGCACCACCGGCTGCTGGCCGTCAGCCAGACCGGTGATCACAACGTCGTAGCTGCCATCGGTGACATTGCTGCCCTGCAGTACCAGGGTGCTGGTGCCATTCACCTGGCTGCTGGTGGTACCGTGGCTGTGGCCGCTCTGCTCTAGAGTCGCGGTGATTTGGACCGGGTTGGCGGTCGTCACGTTGAAACGGATGCTGACCTGACCGTTGACTATGGTGTACTCGCTCGCCATGGCGCTGACGGTGAAGTCGCTGCTGCCTTCGGCGGGTGGCGTTGTGCCGCCGCAGTCGCTGTCGCCCTGTACGCGCCAGACGCCCCAGTCACCCGTGGTGCCCGGCTCTTCGTTCTGGGTCCACCAGGCTGCCAGCCAGTTCTTGCCGTTGTGGCTGACGATGTCGCCGCCCACGTAGACCTTCTTGGCATCCCAGCTGTTTTCACAGACGGCGCCCTGCTCCCTGACGGTCACGTTGCGCTGCTGGGTTACCTGCTGACCGGCGCTGTCGCTCACCTGATAGGTGAGGGTGTAGCGGCCGACCTTGCTGCTGTCGACGCTGCCGCTGACCTTGATTTGGGCGGTCAGGTCGCCATCTTCTTCATCATGGGCGCTGACGCCAGCCATCGGATCGAAGGGGGTACCCAGCTCCAGCGTGGTATCGGTGACGCCACTGAATACCGGCTTCATGCTGTAGATCTCGATGGTGCGTACCTGCTCGGTGACGTTGTTGTCGCGATCGCTCACCTTGTAGGTGAGGGGGTAGAGGCCGATGCGCTGGCTGTCTACCGAGCCTTCTACCTGGATCTGACCAGTCAGATCGCCATCTTCCTTGTCACTGGCGCTGACGCCGGCCAGCGGATCAAAGGCGGTACCCTGCTTGATGCGGGTATCGCTCAAGCCGCTGAACACCGGCTTGCCGTTGTCGACCGGGGGCGTGATCTCCTGATCGTGGATGAAGGGGCCGTAGCTCTTGATGAAGGATTCGTTGTAGGACTGACCGGCGGCGTTGCGACCCATGTCCCAGTTGATGGACCAGGTCATCACGCCGCGCAGGGGCTGACCCTGGCTCTTCAGCTTGTTGAAAGCATCGAACAGATCCTGCGGATTCTTGACGTAACCGGTGGCGGCCGCATCGATATTGGTCGGAATGCCGAATACCAGCTTGTCGTGGGGGATCTTGTAGTAGCCGCGACTGCCGTTGATGAGGGAGTCCGCCATGTAGTAGATGAACTCTTCTTTCAGGGCATCGTTGTTCTGGGCGATCCAGCCTACCCCGTCGATCCAGATGCCGTCGCCACCCTGGTTGTAGAACTGGGGATTGATCCAGTCGTAGTACCCTTCCAGATTGCGGATATAGGGGATGTAGGCGCCAGTCTGGGTCAGATAGGGGAACTCGGGCGCCATGGTGATGAGGAAGTTTTTCCCCTGGGCGCGGTAGTGCTCCTTGACCAGCCGCAGGGCCGCCGGGATCACGGTCTGGTTGTTGGCGGCAGTGATGGCGGACTGCTCCAGATCGATGTCCAGACCGTCGAAGCCATAGGTCTCCACCAGACGGATGATCTCGTCGGCGAAGGCCTGCTCCTGACCGGTACGCAGCTCGATGTGTGCATCGGCGCCGCCCAGCGCCAGCAGCACGGAGCGGCCCTGGCTGTTCAGCAGGGCAATCTGCTCGATAAACTGGCTCTCGCTCATGCCGGTGGCTGGGTCTAGTTTGAAGGTGGGGATGGGATCGCTGCCGTACACCTTCATGAAGGAGACATCGACCACGTTGTATTGCGGATTGACCTGGTCGAGCTTGACGCAGGGGGCAGTACCGCCCTGATAGCCGGCGCCACCGCACCAGTTGTGCCAGTAACCCACCACGACACCGGACTGGGGATTGACCATGGCCTGGCCGGCTGAGGCAGCCTGCGCCATGGGGGCGCCCATGCCGAGCAGACAGCCCAGCAGGGATAACTTCAGTTTGTTCATCTTGATATCTCCATACAGTACAAAATGGAGCGGTCAGCTTTGGCCGAACGCTCCCGGGGGCAGCCCCGCTGTCATAGGAAATCTCCCTTAGACCGGTAGCTTTGCGTCGCGCCCTTTCGGGTCACTTTGCCTTTTTCACCCGATTTCTGTGCATCACAGAGAATCAAGTGACCTGCATGGCAGGTTGCCTATGATAGATGCTTGAAAATAAATTAATCAATAGTCGGTTGTGATTCTAATCAACTGAAAAATATTGATAATTTTTCTCATCACCTACTTCTTGCCGGGGATCCTGACTGAGCGGTTCGATGCCGGGTGAGCAGCTATTAAATCGGTAAATGGCGACTGGTTTGTTCCTTGGAAGTGCCGGTAAGAGCCAAAAAATCTCGTAGATTCATCCTGTTGCAGGTTGTTGATGGCAAAATTGCAGCAACGGCAGAGATCCGGGTCGCAATGGCTGGAAAAGTACAGGGTTGCGGCGGATTCCCGCTTGATTATTGCGTGGCTTGGCCACATGTTAGAAAGCCATACAGAGCTGCTAAAGCGGTCTGTTCAAGACCAAACAAGAGGTAACCGGGATGAATAACCCTTTGCTGACAATGGATTCTCTGCCCCCTTTCAGCCAGATCAAGCCGGAGCAGGTTCAGCCTGCCGTGATTCAGGCGATTGCTGACTGCAAGCAGAAGATCAGCGATGTGCTGGCCCAGCGTGATCCCCATACCTGGGATAGCCTGATTGCCCCGCTGGAAGAGGTAAATGACCGTCTGTCAAGGATCTGGTCACCGGTCAGCCACCTCAACTCCGTACTAAACAGCGAAGCGCTGCGCGAGGCCCATGATGCCTGCCTGCCGCTGCTCTCCGAATTCCAGACCTATGTCGGTCAGCATGAAGGGCTCTATCAGGCCTATCTGGCCCTCTCCCAGAGCGATGATTTCCCGCTGCTGAGCGGCGCCCAGCGCAAGGAGATCCAGAATACCCTGCGTGACTTCCGCCTCTCCGGTATCGGTCTGCCTGCCGAGGCGCAGCAGCGCTACGGTGAAATTCAGGCCCGCCTCTCCGAGCTGGCCTCCCGCTTCAGCAACAACGTGCTGGATGCGACCCAGGGCTGGCACAAGCTGGTGGCCGATGAAGCCGAACTGGCCGGCTTGCCCGACAGCGTGCGCGCCGCTGCCCGTCAGATGGCTGAACTTAAAGGCAAAGAGGGGTGGCTGTTCACTCTGGATATCCCTTCTTACCTGCCGGTGATGATGTATGCCGACAACCGCGAGCTGCGCGCCGAGATGTATGAGGCCTTCACCACCCGCGCCTCCGATCAGGGCCCCAATGCGGGCAAGTGGGACAACTCCGCCATCATGAGCGAGCTGCTCACCCTGCGCCGCGAACTGGCTCAGTTGCTGGGCTTTGCCAACTATGCCGAGCTCTCCCTGGCCACCAAGATGGCGGACAAGACCGAACAGGTGGTGAGCTTTCTCACCGATCTGGCGGCCAAATCCCTGCCGCAAGGCAAGGCTGAGCTAGAGGAGATCCGCACCTTCGCCGCCGAACAGCACGGTCAGAGCGAGCTGGCCGCCTGGGATCTCGCCTACTACGCCGAGAAGCTCAAGCAGCACAAGTTTTCCATCTCCGATGAGCAACTGCGCCCCTATTTCCCCGCCAACAAGGTGGTGAAAGGGTTGTTCGAAGTGGTGAAGCGGGTGTTCGGCATGAAGGTGCGCGAGCGCCTCGGCATCGACACCTGGCACCCTGACGTGCGCTTCTACGACATCTTCGATGCCGACGACGAGCTGCGCGGCAGCTTCTATCTCGACCTCTACGCCCGCGAGCACAAGCAGGGCGGGGCCTGGATGGATGTCTGTCTGGGTCGTCGCTACCGTCAGGATGGCTCGCTGCAAAAGCCGGTGGCCTACCTGACCTGCAACTTCAATGGTCCGGTGGATGGCAAACCGGCGCTGTTCACCCACAACGAAGTGGTCACCCTGTTCCATGAGTTTGGCCACGGCATTCACCACATGCTGACCCGTATCGACGTTGCCGGTGTCGCCGGTATCAACGGCGTGGCCTGGGATGCAGTGGAGCTGCCGAGTCAGTTCCTCGAGAACTGGTGCTGGGAGTCCGAGGCGCTGGCCTTTATCTCCGGCCACTACGAGACCGGCGAGCCGCTGCCTGCCGATCTGCTGGAGAAGATGCTGACCGCCCGCAACTTCCAGGCGGCGATGCAGATGCTGCGTCAGCTGGAGTTCGCCCTGTTCGACTTCCGCCTCCATCAGGAGTTTGACCCGGCTAATTCGGCACAAATCCCGGCGCTGCTGGACGAGGTTCGCAGCCAGGTGGCCGTGATGACGCCGCCAGCGTTTAACCGCTTCCAGCACAGCTTCTCCCACATCTTCGCGGGCGGCTATGCGGCGGGCTACTACAGCTACAAGTGGGCCGAGGTGCTCTCTGCCGATGCCTTCTCCCGCTTCGAGGAGGAGGGGATCTTCAACCCGGCCACCGGCCAATCCTTCCTGAAGAATATTCTGGAGAAGGGGGGCTCGAAGGAGCCGATGGAGCTGTTCCGAGCCTTCCGTGGTCGTGAGCCCAAGGTGGATGCACTGCTGCGACACAGCGGGATTGCCGCATGAGGCTGATGGCCACGACTGCACAGAGCCTCAAGCAGATACATTTTTGAGCCATAGTGAGATCAAGACGTGATTTCTGCGATAAAAAGGGACCTTTTGGTCCCTTTTTTCAAGGCTTTTTAATATCTTGCTGATTGCATATTTGCACAGTCCACTGCTCTTCAGTAGAGTCGTGTTCTAACCTTCAAGGAGAGAAAGCCACTTGCCATGAGGCGAGCACTCGATTCCGTCTGTCAAATCATCTCCAGTCTGGCTCACTCGAGCGGTCAGGGATATTTCGATACCTTTGTGAGTGAAATCGCCGCTGCTGTGATGGCTGATGTCGTCCTGATCGCCAGCAGGGAATCAAATGCTACCCACCTGACGGTTCAGACCGCTTATCCCTCCTCCCTTGACACCGATACCCTGACGCTGCCACTTGCTGACTCTCCCGATGCCATTACCTGGCAGGAGGGGGAAGCCTGGTTTAGCGATCGTCTGCTCCAGCTCTTTGCCAACGTTCCCCTTGCGCAGGAATGGCAACCTCAGGCTTATGCCGGGATCGCCCTCAGGAATGCAGATGGCGAGACCATAGGTATCTGCGCTCTGCTTTACCGTCAGCCACAGGCCAATATGGGCAAGGTGATGGGGCTGCTTCGGTTGCTGGCTCCGTTGGCGGGTCGTGAGCTGGCGCTGATGTTGCAACGACAGCTGCCCCCCCCTATGCCTGAACCGTCCCATGCATTGCAGAGCATGCTGTTCCAGGCTCCGGTGGGGATCGGCAAACTGGATCTGGCTGGCCGTATCCTCTGGGCCAACCCGGCCATCGAGCAGATGCTTGGCTATCCCCTTGACGAGTTGCTACAGCGATCCATCTCCGACATCAACCATCCTGAGGATTGGCAGGGCAGCCTCGTCTGCTACGAAGAGATCCGCCGTGGCGAGCGCAGCAGTTTTACCCGGGAGAAGCGCTACTTCTGCAAGGGGGGTCAGATCCTGTGGGGCCGGGTAACCGTCACCCTGATCCGTGACGAGCAGCAGCAACCTGACTACCTGATGGTTTTGCTGGAGAATATCGATCCTCTCAAGCGCCATGCGGAGCAGCTCAAACTCTCTCACCGTGTCTATGACAATCTCTCCGAGGCGATTCTGGTGTGCGATGCCGATAGCCGCATCATCTCGGTCAACCCGGCCTTCGAGCAGATCACCGGTTATAGCAGCGACGAGGTGCGGGGGCAGCGCCCCAGCCTGCTCAAGTCGGGGCTGCACGATCAGACCTTCTATGCCGATATGTACCACGCGCTGGAGCGGGTGGGGGTATGGCGTGGTGAGGTGTGGAACAAGCGCAAGAATGGCAAGCTCTATCCACAGCAGCTGATGATTAGCACCCTGCGGGAAGGAGGCAGGATCAGCCAGTACATCGCCATTTTCAGTGATCTTTCCCAGACCAAGCTGGCCGAGCAGAAGATCGCAGCCCAAGCCAACTATGACAACCTCACCAGCCTGCCCAACCGCTGGCTGTTCAGTCGCTGTCTCAGCCGCTTCTGCGAGCGGGGCGAGCGCTTCGCGCTGATGGTGCTCGACCTCAACAACTTCAAGGCGGTCAACAACAGCATGGATCACCATGCCGGAGACGCCCTGTTGCGGGAGGTATCTGACCGGCTGGTGAGCCGGGTGCGTACCGAGGACCTGGTGGCCCGCATCGGTGGTGATGAGTTCGCCTTTCTGGTGCCAGGCATCGTCACCCGTCGTCAGGCCGAGGTGTTTGCCAAGCAGGTTATTGGTAGCTTTACCCGTCCCTTCATGCTGGCCAACCAGCATCTCTATGTTACGGCAACCGTGGGGATGACCCTCTGCCCCGTCGATGGTAGCGAGAGTGACGAGCTGCTGCGCAACGCCGAACAAGCGCTGTTTGCCGCCAAGCGGCAGGGGCGGTTGATCGGTACCTACTGCTCCTCCATGCGGGAAGAGGTGCGTCAGCGCCACCAGATGCAGCAGGATCTGGCGGAGGCGATCAAGCTGGAGCAGTTAACCATGGCCTACCAGCCGATCTGGGACAACCGCAGCGGTCGGGTCGCCAAGCTGGAGGCGCTGGTGCGCTGGTATCACCCTCAGTGGGGACAGGTGTCGCCAGCCGAGTTTATCCCGCTGGCGGAAGAGGCGGGGTTGATTCAGGGGCTGGGGGCGCTGGTGTTGTGGCAATCATGCCGGGATCTGGCACGGTTGCAGCAGTCCGGCTTCCCTGATCTGCAGATGTCGATCAACCGCTCCACCATGGAGTTCCAGACTATCGACCCCGAGGCGAGCGAGTGGCTCAAGGTGATCCAGCACTTCGGGCTCGATCCTGCCGACATCATCATCGAAATCACAGAATCTCTGCTGATGGAGAGCAGTGATCAGCACCGGGTGCGGATCGATGCCCTGCGCGAGGCGGGTTGCAAGCTGGCTATCGATGATTTCGGTACCGGCTACTCTGCCCTCAACTATCTGCGCTCTTTCCCAGTGGATCTGGTCAAGATCGACCGCTCTTTTGTGCGCCATATCCCCTTCAACGAGCAGGATCGGATGCTGCTGGACGGCATCATCAACATAGTGCACAACCTCGGTATGCAGGTGGTGATTGAGGGGGTAGAGACCCGCGAGCAGCTCAATTTCCTCTGCCAGAAGGGATGTGCCTTCACCCAGGGTTATCTGCTCAGCCGCCCGCTGGCCTATGACGATCTCACCGAATATCTGCAGCTCAATGACAAGGGGATGTTTCTGCAGATCAGTTAGGTGTGCTTACTCCTTCGATGTCATCTGTTCCTGCTTTGCTTGCAGTGTCCGGTAATCCTCGCCGAGATAGCGCAGGTAGATGCGATCCAGGACTCCCTCGTCCAGCATCTGTTGCAATGCCTTGTTGTAGGCAGGCAACAGGTCTGCTTTCTGCTTGCCAAAACAGAGGTAGAGCGGTGTCGAGTCGATAAAGGGGGTGAGGGGGCGGATCTTTACGTCCTGCTCCCTGGAGAGGATGGGGGCCGAGAAGTAGTCGAGGATGATGAGGTCAACCCGGCTCTTCTCTAGCAACAGCAGCAACTGCTTGTCTGAATGGGCCTTGATGGGGTCCCATCCGGTGAAGTTCCTGATCTTGTCGGTATAGTCATAGCCCCTGACCATCCCTACTTTCAGCCCCTTGGCCATCTCCCACGAGAAGGTCTGTAACGGACTGTCGGTACGCACATAGGCGGCCAGCGGGTAGAAGGCTGTGGCAAGGTCAGAGTGGTAGCAGCCGGGCAGGGGGGCATTGTCGAGAATGCCATCCGCCAGCTGGGTGCTGACATACTGTTCGCAGCGTCCCCAGGGCAGTTCGAGCAGGGTGAGGGTCATATCGAGGCGTCTGGTTGCTTCCTGATGGATCTCCACCGATATCCCTTCCATCAGTTTGCCTTGTTCGGCGTAGGAGAAGGGAGGCCAGTCTACACCGCATACCTTGAGACTGGTGCTGCTCTGGGCGGCAAGCAACAGGGCTATCAGCAGCTGCATGGGATTCTCCGGGATATGAGGGGGTTGTGGTACACTCGCTTCACTGAACTTAGAACGCATCCAGAGACCATGCAAATCCTCCTCGAAGACCCCGCCAAGGCCGCGCAGGCAGACGCGCTGGCCAGCCAGCTTGGCCAAATCGACCTTCCCCTGTTTGCTCTGGTGTTTACTCCGGAGCGGCTGGAGTTGCGCAAGCTGGATGAACCCAAGCTGGGTGCCGTCTATGTGGATTTCGTGGCGGGGACGGTGGCGCATCGCCGCAAATTTGGTGGAGGTCGTGGCCAGTCCATCGCCAAGGCAGTGGGGCTCAAGGCCGGTGCCACACCGACCGTGGTGGATGCCACTGCCGGTCTGGGGCGCGATGCCTTCGTGCTCGCGTCCCTCGGTTGCAAGGTGACCCTGATCGAGCGCAGCCCTGTGGTGGCAGCTCTGTTGCAGGACGGGCTGGCACGGGCGGCGCAAGATCCCGAGATTGGCCCCTGGGTGCGCGAGCGGATGCAACTGCTGCACGGGCCTGCCGTGGACAATCTGCTGGCGCTGCCGGAGCGGCCCGAGGTGATCTACCTCGACCCCATGTTCCCTCACAAGCAGAAGTCGGCGTTGGTGAAAAAAGAGATGCGGGTATTCCAGTCGCTGGTGGGACCGGATCTCGATGCGGATGCCCTGTTGCCTGCCGCGCTCAAGATGGCTGAGAAGCGGGTAGTGGTGAAGCGGCCGGACTATGCGGGCTGGCTCAACGAACAGAAGCCCAGCATGGCCATCGAGACCAAGAGCAACCGCTTCGATGTCTACGTGATGGCTGCATTGGCAGCGAGTTAACGGCCGGAGTGAGCTGCAGATGCAAAAAGGAGGGCCAACATGACGTTGGCCCTCCTTTTGCGTATTGGGTTCAGTTGCTTGGCGTGAAGTGGATCAGCTTCTCTTCCCCTTGCCAGCTCAGGCGCAGGGTCGCCAGATCCGCGAGGCTGAGCCGCTCGCCACTGTGCAGCAGCAGATACTCGACCCCTTCGCTGGCCTCGATGGTGCGGATCTTGTCAGCCCATTGGCGCTCGTCGCGACTGGTGAGGGTCACCGACAGTTGCCAGCTGGCGGCAATTTCGAGCCAATCGTAGAGATCGCAGCTGATAGGTTGGTAATCCGGCATGATCGGCTCCAAAACAGGTAAACTACTGGTTCAGGCTTCCTGCACGCGGGTCGGCCAGCCCATCTTCTGCTGACGTTCCATTTCGAGCCGTAGCTCGCTGGCGCGCAGGTAGTGCTCCTCCATCCATCCCTTGGGCAGGGTCAGGGTCAGTGACTCCTCTTCTGCCTGCAGGGTGAAGCTGGGCACTGTGCCCTGGGTGCGGCGCATGCAGAGGATCAGGGCGATGCGCAGGATGCGGGCCAGCCGGATCGCCTGACGACCGGTGACCGCCCCCTGCTTCTCCAGTGGCTCCAGCTTGAATTCATCCCGCTGGTTGAACAGCAGGGCCGACAACAGCTTCTTCTGCGCAGGGGTAAAGCCCGGCATATCGATGTTGTCGATGATGTAGGCGGCGTGTTGCGGCGCCTTCTTGTACTCGATACAGAGACCGATTTCGTGCAGCAGTGCTGCGTAGCGCAGGATCGGGCGACCGTAGCGTTTGGAGAGCCGCCAGGCCGGTTGCAGCTGGTTGAACGCCTCGACGGCGGTATCACGCACCCGCTCGGCATGCTCCTTATCCAGCTGATAGCGGCTGATCAGGCTGTCTGCGGTGCGATCCCGGGCATCACAGTCGTGATTGTTGCCCAGCAGGCCATAGATCAGCCCTTCACGCAGGGCGCCACCCGCGAGGGTCATACTCTCGATATTGAGAGTTTCGAAAATGGCGATGAGGATGGCGAGGCCGGAGGGGAACACGGTCAGCCGCTCGGCCGCCAGCCCTTCCAGTTGCAGCTGGTCCAGCTTGCCGCAGGCGATGGCCTGACCCATCAGCTCCTGCAACTTCGGCAGGGTTACCCGTTCGCTCTTCCCTTGCGCCAGCATGATCTCTTGCAGCGCCTGTACCGTGCCGGAAGCGCCGACGCAGGTACGCCAGCCGAGGGCGCGGTAATCTTCCGCCACCTTCTCCAGCACCGCCTTGGCGGCAGTAATCGCCTGTTCGAAACGGGCCTCGGAGAGCTCGCCATCACCGAAGTGATTGTTGAGCCAGGTGACGCAGCCCATGTGCAGGCTGTTGAGCAGTTTCGCTTCGCTATGCTCGCCTATCACCAGTTCGGTACTGGCGCCGCCGATGTCGATGACCAGTCGATTACCTTCACCAGCAGAGGTCCAGGAGACCCCTTCATAGATAGTCTTGGCCTCTTCCTCGCCAGAGATGATCTCGATGCTGTGGTTGAGCACCCGTTCAGCTTCGCTGAGGAACTCATCGACGTTGGTGGCAAGCCGCAAGGTGGCGGTGCCCACTACCCGGATGTTGTCGGCCGGAATGTCCTGCAGCTGTTCGGCGAACAGGCGCAGACAGTCCCAGCCCCGCTCCATGGCGGCACGGCTAAGACGAAAGTCTGCATCGAGCCCGGCAGCGAGGCGCACCTTGCGTTTGACCTTGGCGACGGTGCGCAGGGCTCCGGCGACCTCGCGCACCACCAGCATATGAAAGCTGTTGGAGCCGAGGTCGATAGCGGCATAGAGCGGCGAGTTGTGCAACGGGCCTGTCCTTAGCTCTTGCGCGGCGGACGACGGCGGTTGTTGCTGTTGCCACCCTGGCGATCCCGCATGTTGCGGTTCACCGGCTGACGGTTGCGGAATACCCGTTTCGGCGGGGTGACATCATCCAGCAGCGCTTCGCGATCATATTTGCTGACCGGAATGGCGTGGTGGATGTACTCCTCGATGGCCGGCAGGTTGAAGGCATAGTCTTCACAGGCCAGGCTGATGGAGTGACCGCTCTTGCCGGCACGACCGGTACGACCGATACGGTGTACATAGTCTTCGGCGTCGTCGGGCAGGTCATAGTTGAAGACGTGGGTCACGTCAGGGATGTGCAGACCGCGGGCGGCAACGTCGGTGGCGACCAGAATATCGAGCGCACCCTTGGTGAAATCCTCGAGGATCTTCATCCGCTTCTTCTGCGGCACGTCACCGGTCAGCAGACCGACGCGGTGGCCGTCGTTTTCCAGCCAGGCATGGACGTCTTCACAGACATGCTTGGTGTTGGCGAAGACGATCGCTTTTTCCGGCCACTCCTCTTCCATCAGGGAGAGCAGCAGCAACATCTTGTCTTCATTGGAGGGGTAGAACAGCTCCTCCTTGATCCGCACGCCGGTCATCTGCTCCGGCTCTACCTGCACATGTTCCGGGTGGTTCATGTGTTCATAGGCCAACTCCTGCACACGCAGGGAGAGGGTGGCGGAGAACAGCATGCTCAGACGCTCGGTCGCGGGCGGCATGCGGCGGAACAGGAAGCGGATGTCCTTGATGAAGCCCAGATCGAACATGCGATCTGCTTCGTCCAGTACCACGACCTGAATGTTGCTCAGATCGATCACCTTGGACTTGAAGTAGTCGATGATGCGACCGGTGGTGCCGATCAGGATATCGACGCCCTGCTCCAGTACGGCCAGCTGCTTGTCGTAACCTTCGCCACCGTAGGCGAGGCCGAGTTTCAGGCCGGTAGAGGCGGCGATGCTGTCGGCATCGTTGTAGATCTGTACTGCCAGTTCCCGGGTGGGGGCCATGATGATGGCTCTGGGTTGGTTAACCAGACGGGGCTTGGTCAGCGGGTGAGTCAGCAAATAGTTGAAGGTGGCGGCCAGGAAGGCGATGGTCTTGCCGGTGCCGGTCTGGGCCTGTCCGGCGAGGTCATGGCCTTCTACCAGCAGTGGCAGAGAGAGTGCCTGGATGGGCGTACAATAGTGAAATCCCTTTGATTCCAGACCAGCCAGAACTTCGGGTTCGAGGCCCATTTGGGCGAATTTGTCGGTCGTTAAGTGTGTTTTGCTCATGGCGGTAGGTTATCAGGTTAGGCTTGCAATAATAAACAGGATCATTTCAAATAGGGCAACTATTGCCTTTATTGACGAGTCAATAAAGCCTTATTTACTGACTGGAGTTGGAGATGAGTGACAAGATTGTTCAGCTGAGCGATGCCAGCTTCGAGGCAGATGTAATCAAAGCCGATGGCGCCGTTCTGGTCGACTTCTGGGCCGAGTGGTGTGGTCCGTGCAAGATGATTGCCCCGATCCTGGAAGAAGTTGCCCAAGAGTACGAAGGTCGCGTAACCGTAGCCAAACTGAACATCGACCATAACTCTGATACTCCGCCGAAGTACGGCATTCGTGGTATTCCGACCCTCTTGCTGTTCAAGAATGGCGAAGTGGCAGCGACCAAGGTCGGTGCTCTGTCCAAGACTCAGCTGAAAGAGTTCCTGGACGGCAACCTGTAATAATCGAAGAGGAGCGCATTGCAATAATGCGCTCCTTGTGTTTTATCACCTAGACGCTCACCCCGATTGGTGCTAATTTATCGCTCGTTTGCTAACCTTTTTGCCTGACTCTTTGCTCACACATCAGCCTGGCAAATCAAATCCGATCAGCATCAATCCAGCAGACTGTCTCCTCATTTCAATCCTTGCTTACAGACTTTCACCACTATGAATCTGACTGAATTAAAGAACACTCCTGTGTCCGAGCTGGTCAAGCTTGGCGAATCCATGGGGTTGGAAAATCTGGCTCGGGCGCACAAGAAAGATATTATTTTTGCCATCCTCAAGGCACACGCCAAGGGTGGTGAAGATATCTTTGGCGACGGTGTGCTGGAAATCCTGACCGATGGTTTCGGCTTCCTGCGCAGTGCAGACGGCTCCTATCTGGCAGGCCCTGACGATATCTACGTCTCCCCGAGCCAGATCCGCCGCTTCAACCTGCGTACCGGCGATACCATCTCCGGCAAGATTCGGCCACCGAAAGAGGGCGAACGTTACTTCGCGCTGCTCAAGGTCAACGAGGTCAACTACGACCGTCCGGAAAACTCCCGCAACAAGATCCTGTTTGAAAACCTTACCCCCCTGCATGCCAACGAACGTCTGCGTATGGAACGGGGTAACGGCTCTACCGAAGATATCACCGCCCGTGTACTTGACCTGGCTTCCCCCATCGGTAAAGGCCAGCGTGGCCTGATCGTGGCGCCGCCCAAGGCCGGTAAGACCATGCTGCTGCAGAACATCGCCCAGAGCATCGCCTACAACCACCCGGACTGTGAACTGATCGTTCTGCTGATCGACGAGCGTCCGGAAGAAGTGACCGAGATGCAGCGGATGGTGAAAGGTGAAGTGATCGCTTCCACCTTTGACGAACCTGCTTCCCGTCACGTTCAGGTTGCCGAGATGGTGATCGAGAAGGCCAAGCGTCTGGTCGAGCACAAGAAAGATGTGGTGATCCTGCTGGACTCCATCACCCGTCTGGCACGTGCCTACAACACCGTCATCCCGTCATCCGGCAAGGTACTGACCGGTGGTGTGGATGCCAACGCCCTGCACCGTCCCAAGCGCTTCTTCGGCGCCGCGCGTAATGTTGAAGAGGGCGGCAGCCTGACCATCATCGCCACCGCGCTGATTGATACCGGCTCCAAGATGGACGAGGTTATCTACGAAGAGTTCAAGGGGACCGGCAACATGGAACTGCACCTCTCGCGCAAAATTGCCGAGAAGCGTGTCTACCCGGCCATCGACATCACCCGCTCAGGCACCCGTAAAGAAGAGCTGCTCACCTCAGGTGACGAGCTGCAGAAGATGTGGATCCTGCGCAAGATTGTCCACCCGATGGGCGAGATCGACGGTATCGAATTCCTCATCGACAAGCTGGCGATGACCAAGACCAACGACGAGTTCTTCGACGCCATGCGGCGCCAGCAGAAGTAAGTCCGGTCAGAAAATGACGAAACCGCGGCCCTGGTCGCGGTTTTTATTTATCTGTTTTCCGGTCGCCCTAGTAGTATGAGATCCCGATGTCACATGGATGGAGACGTCATGAAGCCTGTTTTCTGGTTATTGCTGGGGTTGCTGAGTGCAATGTCAGCCTGCGCGCAGAGTGCTCCGGTCGCGGTGACAGCCGAGACGTTGCAGACGCACCAACGCTATCTGGCGGGCCGTCTGCAGGAGGGGCAATTTGCAGCCATCGACTCTCTGCTGGCGACCCTGAGTCGCGAGCGGCGGGAGTTCCTGCTGTTGCAACTGCTGCGGGATATTCCCGCGACCACCCCTGCATCTCCTGCGTTGCAACAGTGGGTCGAGGCTCAGGCCGACAAGGCCCCCGAGTGGCTCATGGAGCAGCAGGTCGACGGTTTTCTGGTGCAGCAACCTGTCTATGATTTTGCCGCGCAGGCCCGTCAGTTGCTGGGGGAGTGGCAATTGCAATCACTGGTGCAGCACTATCGGCATCAGCTTGCCCAGGGCAGCTTCCAGCTAAAGTCCATCTACTACAGCAGTAACCCCGATCTCGCCATGCAGCAGCAAGCCCTGTTGTTGGCCCTCGACAGCTTGCCGCAACCGATCTGGATGCGGGAGGCGCAAGTGCTGGCCAGCCAGAATATCTATCTGCCCGACAATCATCTGTTGTTCCATCTGTTGCAGCGCACCGGGGAACCGGCGCTCTATAGCATGCTGTGGCGGCGGCCGGCAGATCAGGATGCGCTGCGCGCACTCTCCACCATCAGCCGCTTTCATCACGGCAGTGCTGCCAGCGATCTGCTGATTGCCGCCAGTGGCAATGAGGGATTGAAGGGGGCCGCACTGCGTCAGCTGAGCGCACTCTCCCCCTTGCCACCGCAAGCCCAGAAATACCTGCTGGCGGAGCTCTCCAACCGCCAATACGGGGCGCTGGTTGCCGGTTTGTTGATGGAGGTGGACGAGCCCCAGCTGCTCTCTGCGCTGGCCAGACGCCTCGGCCAGCGTGACATGCCACCCATTGCACCGAGTCTGCTGCCCGATTCGGGTACACCCGATGGGCAGCCAGGGTTATAATGCGTGACCTCCTGAACCCGGTTGGGAACTTGCATGAAATACAAGGATTTGCGTGATTTCATCGCGCAGCTGGAACAAAACGGACAACTCAAGCGCATCACCCGCGAGATAGATCCCTATCTGGAGATGACCGAGATCAGCGATCGCACCCTGCGTGCGGGTGGCCCGGCTCTGCTGTTCGAAAATCCCAAAGGCTACACCATGCCGGTGCTGACCAACCTGTTCGGTACCCCGGATCGGGTTGCCATGGGCATGGGGCAGCCCGATGTGGGCGCCCTGCGTCAGGTCGGGGTCTGGCTCTCCTATCTCAAGGAGCCCGAGCCGCCCAAGGGATTCAAGGAGCTGATGGAGAAGCTGCCGATCTTCAAGCAGGTGCTCAACATGCCGACCAAGCGCCTCTCTTCCGCCCCCTGCCAGCAGGTGGTGCAGGAGGGAGATGCGGTCGATCTCGACCAGATCCCGATCCAGCACTGCTGGCCCGGCGATGTGGCGCCGCTGGTCACCTGGGGCCTCACCATCACCCGTGGCCCCTACAAGAAGCGCCAGAACCTCGGTATCTATCGCCAGCAGAAGATCGGCAAGAACAAGCTGATCATGCGCTGGCTCGATCATCGTGGCGGTGCCATCGATTTTCGCGAGTGGCAGGAGGCCCATCCGGGCGAGCGCTTCCCGGTGGTGGTAGCGCTTGGCGCCGATCCGGCGACCATCCTTGGTGCCGTGACGCCAGTGCCGGATACCCTCTCCGAATATGCTTTTGCCGGTCTGCTGCGCGGCAGCCGTACCGAGGTGATCAAGGCCATCAGCTGCGATTTGGAGGTGCCCGCCAGCGCCGAGATCGTGCTGGAAGGCTATCTTGAGCCGGGTGAGATGGCGCCGGAAGGCCCTTATGGCGACCACACCGGCTACTACAACGAGGTAGACGAGTTCCCGGTCTTTACCATCACCCACATCACCAAGCGGCGCGATGCCATCTATCACAGCACCTACACCGGCCGTCCGCCCGATGAACCGGCGGTACTGGGTCTGGCGCTGAACGAGGTGTTCGTGCCACTGCTGCAGAAGCAGTTCCCCGAGATTGTGGACTTCTATCTGCCGCCGGAGGGGTGCTCCTACCGGATGGCGGTGGTGACCATCAAGAAGCGTTACCCGGGCCACGCCAAGCGGGTGATGCTGGGAGTCTGGTCATTCCTGCGCCAGTTCATGTACACCAAGTTCGTGGTGGTGTGTGACGATGACGTCAACGCTCGCGACTGGAAGGATGTGATCTGGGCTATCACCACCCGGATGGACCCGGCACGGGACACCACCTTGATCGAGCACACCCCGATCGACTATCTGGACTTCGCCTCGCCGGTCTCCGGCCTCGGCTCCAAAATGGGGCTGGATGCCACCAACAAGTGGCCGGGCGAGACCAATCGGGAGTGGGGTCAGCCCATAGTTCAGGATGAGGCGGTGAAGCAGAAGGTCGATGCCATCTGGGATGAGCTCAATATCCTCGGATGAGGCAAACATGACAGCTTTGCTGCAAAAAGTGATGCGATCCGCAGTTATTTGAGTATTCTCGACTGACGGGGCCAGGGCTGCTGGTCGTCACTCCATAGTGAAACAATGAGCGAAGCGGGCCGAGCGAGCCCGCCACAAGGACAAGAATGCAACGTATCAAATGCCGCGTAGAGGAACTGCGCGAATATGTCGACACCATCTGGCATGTGGCTCTGACGCCGCAGCAAGCGATCAGCTTCAAGCCGGGCCAGTATCTGCTGGTGGTGATGAGCGATTCGGACAAGCGCCCCTTCTCCATCGCCAACTCGCCGACCCGCCCGGGCGTGCTGGAGCTGCAAATTGGTGCCACTCCCGAGAACGCCTACGCCGGTCAGGTGCTGGCCCGCATGCGCGAGCAGGGGGAGATCGAGGTCGAATTGCCGGCTGGCAAGGCGTTCCTGCGCGATGAATCCCCCCGTCCGCTGATCCTGATGGCGGGCGGCACCGGTTTCTCTTACGCCCGCGCCATTCTGGAGTACCTGATCGACACGGGCAGCAAGCGCCCGGTGTTCTTCTACTGGGGAGTGCGTCAGGCTCACTGGCTCTACGAGCTGGAGCAGATGCAGCAGTGGGAGCGTGACTATGCACCGCTCACCTTTATCCCGGTGGTACAGGAGCCTGATACTGACTGGACCGGCAAGAGCGGGCTGGTGCACAAGGCGATCATGGATGACTTCGTCAGCCTCCACGACTACGACATCTATGTCGCCGGCCGTTTCGAGATGGCGGGGGCCGCGCGTGAGGAGTTCAAGATCCTCGGCGCCGAGCCGGAGCGCATCTTTGGTGACGCCTACGAATTTATTTGACGGGATCCCCGTCTGGATGACACAGCCCCCGGTTTTGCCGGGGGCTTTTTTTGGGCCTTCCACCGTGCACAATGATGCACCTTGGTATGGCAATCGCAGCTTTACCCCATGACCTTCCACCATTTTTAACATGGGTGGCTACTAATTAACCGTGGCTGGTGGCATCTTGGTCGGGGATTCTCAGCGGACTGGATAAGGATATCCATAGTGATAGCACGAGGTGGAACAGTGTTGAGTGAAGAGGGCAGGGCATCTGCGGAGGATAACCGGTTGGAGTCCGGCTCTGTCGAGCTGATCTCAACCTTGATCCCGTCCCTTCATGGTAGTGAAATGGCCCGTTTGCAGGCTGAAATCGCCGCACTGAAGCATGAAAATGCCCTGTTGCAGGAGAAGCTCAATGCCGCCCTCGATGGCACCGGCATCTGTCTCTGGCAGGGCACCATTCCCACCGGCGAGCTGCGGGTCTTCAATCTGCAAAACTTCCAGGCTGGCGATATGGCTCCCAGTTTTGAGCTCTGGAACGCCAAGCTCCATCCCGACGATCGCGCTCATGCCATGGGTAGCTACTTTGCCCATCTTGAGGGTCAAACGCCCTTCTACGAGGCTGAATATCGTACGGTCAGTCCGGATGGTTCTGTCACCTGGCTATGGGATCGGGGGCGTGTCGTGGAGCGGGATGGTGATGGCAAGCCGCTGCGGATCATGGGCTCCCATATCGATATCACCCAGCGCAAGGCCTATGAACAGCGGCTGGCGGAGCGGGCCAACTGCGATGCGCTCACCGGGCTGCTCAACCGGCAGGGATTTGGCAAGGCGTTCGCTCTGCAGCCGCCGCAAGGAGCGGGGGCGCTGCTCTTTATCGATCTGGATGATTTCAAGGGGATCAATGACCAGTTGGGGCATGCCTGCGGTGATCAGGTTCTGCAGCAGATGGCGGAGTGGTTGCGTCTCATCATGCCGGGCTCGGCCCTGTGCGGCCGTTATGGCGGTGACGAGTTTGTGGTTTATCTGCATCGTGATGTATCAAACCATGCACTGGCTCATCTGGCCGATGCCCTGATCAGCCGGATGTATGGTTATGTACCCAAACCCGGTTGCCCGCAACGGGTCGGGCTCAGTATCGGTATCGCCCTGTGGGAGGAGGGGCCATTGACCTTCCGGCAGGCGCTGGAGGTGGCTGACAGGGCCATGTACGAGGCCAAGGCTCGCGGCAAGCGGGCCTGGTATCTGCTTCAGGTGTGATGTTTTTTACAGGTTCAATTTAAAGCAAAAACCCCAGCCGAGCCGGGGTTTTCGTTATTCGCCTTTGGCGCCGAGCTGCTGCTCGAGCTGAGCCAGCTTGCTTTCGAGGGCGGCCAGTTTTTCACGGGTACGCAGCAGCACCTTGGTCTGCACGTCGAACTCTTCGCGGCTGACCAGATCCAGCTTGCCCAGCTGGGCCTGCAGCACCTGACGCATCTTCTTCTCGGCCTCTTCACCCATGCTGCGAATGCCGGGTGGCAGGGAGTTGTGCACCTGCTTGGCGATCTCTTCCAGTTTCTTCGGGTCGATCATGATGTCCTCCTTAAGCGTTGGTGGACATTCTACCGACAATTCCCTCACTTTGCCGAGATCGCGACGGCTTTTTAGTCGTGATGGTGCCTGCTGGCTGGTCGGGTCTGGTTAATCCTCCACTGTTGCTACCCTTGCGCCCCTTTGTTGCCGTAAAACCTTGATTCTCTCCACAAACCTGAGCAGAAGATGACCAACATGAGTCTCGTTGGTTGTTGGTTTTATGTTAACTTTGAGCGGTCGAAGTGGTGAATGCTTCGTTGGCTTGTGATGGACAACAACCTATAAAGAGAACAAAAAATGAAGAAGAAGCTAATTTATGCAGCTGTGGTCAGCGCCCTGCTGGCCGGATGTGGTGGAGATAACAACAAGGGAGACACCACCAGCTCCCTGGACTATGCCCTGAGTGGTGGCAGTGGTCTTCGCCCGAGTGTGCTGGCCCCCCGTGCCAGCGACGGTACCCTGAAGTTTTCCACCGAGACTGCCGATCTGTCGAACCCGGTATCTGCCCTCTCCACCCTGGATGGCTGGTCAACCACCCAACCTGTCCAGCTGGTGCCGGCGACCGTGACCGGCGTCTCTGTGCCGGCACCGGCCGCCGGCGAGTATGCCTCGGCCATTGCACCCCTCTATCTGCTGGAGCTGGTGCTGGATCCGGTGACTCAGCGTCCTGTCGGAGTGAAGAACAACAAGCCTCTGACCTATGGCACCGATTTTGTGGTAAGCGATGGTGGTGGCAAACTCAATCTGGTGCCGCTCAAGCCGCTTAATCCCTCTTCCTACTACATGATCGTGGCGACCGACGCCCTCAAGGACAGCCGTGGTGTGCCACTCAAGGCCGGTGGTGATTACAGCAACTTCAAATCGACGGCTGGTGCAACCGTGCAGGAGCAGACCATCAGCAGCCTGATTGCGCTGCAGGAAGGGCTGTTCAAGGCAGCTACCGGGATCACCAGCGATCGGGTGATCTTCTCCGACTGGTTTGCCACCCAGTCCGGTGCCGATGTGCTGCTGGCAGTGAAGGGCGCTGCGGCCACCGTGTTGCAGAGCCCGACCCTGGATGCTGCATCGCTGTGGAAGCAGGACGCCAAAGGCAACACCAGTCTGCCGGGAACATATACGATTGATGCGCTCAATGGCGGGGTGCCCTTCCTGACACAGCTGGCGAACGAGCCATTCTTGCCTCAAGATGATCGGGATGCGATTGCTGCAGCTGTGGCTGCTAATGCCACATTGAACGGCGTCGCGGCGGCGACCAAGGTGTATACCGGTACCGTCAAGCTCCCTTATTTCCTCTCTACTCCAGCGATAGCCGGTTCCTGGGACAAGGCCAAGACCCAATCCTGGCACGGCGCCATTCCCAGCCTCTATGCCATCGCCAACGCGCTGAAAGCGGGTGATAGCGAGGTGATCGGTGGGCTGGTAGGCGCCGGAGTGAATCCGGAGCTGCTGGGTGAGCTGATTGCCGATCCGAGCCGTCAGGCCGATCTGCTGAGGGAGGCGAGCAAGCTGATCGGGGTGACTCTCACCTCAGGTGGCAAGCCGCTGGATGCCGAGCGCAATATTGGCCGTTTCAACCCGCTGCCGACCCTGACCGAAGTACAATCTGTACCGCTGCGGATCTTTGCCCCCACCACTGACCTCAGCACTGTCACTGATGTGATCATCTATCAGCACGGGGTCACTTCTATCAAGGAGAACGCCTATGCGCTGGCGCTGAGCCAGATAGGTGCCGGGTTAGACCCCTCAGTGAACAAGGTGGTTGCTGTCGTGGTGATCGATCACCCGCTGCACGGCGAGCGTGGCTATGCCCTGAGCGGCAGCATGGATACTGTCACCACCTCCGAGAATCCGACTCCCTACCTGAATCTGGGTTATCTGACGGTGGCGCGGGATAACCTGAAGCAGAGCGTGGCCGATCTGCTGGGTCTGCGCCTGGCTGTCGGTCTGGCTAATGCCAAGGGGCTGGGCGGTCAGTTGGGCGGTGTCGGTCTGAAAGTTCACTTCCTTGGGCACTCGCTCGGCGCCATTACCGGGGCCAATCTGCTGGCGGTGGCCAACCAGAAAATGGGTAACGCCGCTGATAGCATGTTCGAGTTTTCAACCGGTGGTCTGTCGATGCCGGGTGGCGGCATCGCCCCGTTGCTGCTCAACTCGCCGAGCTTCGGGCCGACCATCAAGATGAGCGTGCTTACCTCGGGCAGTCCCGAGTTGAAGGCCGGGTTTGAGGCTTATGCTCCCGGTTGCCAGACGGCGGTGCCGACCTGTTTCGTGAACGAGTTCCTGCCCAGTCTGGATGCGGCTACTCAGGCGGGGGCTGCGAGCACCTTGCAGAGCTATACCTTTGCCGCCCAGTCAGTGCTGGACTCTGCCGACCCGATCAATCTGGGCAGTGGCGTCGCCAAGAGCTTCCCGCTATTCGCCACCGAAATTGTTGGTGATGGTGCGCTCAGCTTGCCGGATCAGGTGATCCCCAACAGCATTGCCTCTGCGCCGCTGGGTGGTACCGAGCCGCTGTTCCGGGTGATGGGATTAAAACCGTTGACCGATAGTTACCTTGGCCCCGTCCATCATGCTGCGCGCTTCCTGAAAGGGGGCCATAGCTCGCTGCTGGCCCCTGATGCGAACTTCGATCAGGTTGGTGCGGTCACTTCAGAGATCCAGACCCAGTTTGCCAGCTTCTTTATGAGTGGCGGTGCGGCGGTCAAGGTAACCGATGACACCCTGATCAAGCAGTAACTGCCTATCGCGTAAAAAAACGCCGCCCTTCGGGGCGGCGTTCTCGTTTCTGCAACTGCTGAAAAATCAGGTCGGCTGGTGGTTGCGATCCAGCCAGCCTTGCAGCAGGCCGACCAGCAGACCGGTCAGGTGGGCGATGTTGGCGGTGCTGGTGCCGAGCATGTCGAAGAAGCCGAGCACCATCCAGAACAGCATAAAGCCCATCAGCGCCGGTGGCAGAGTGAGGCCGCAGGCCGGTTGCAGCTTGCTGCGCAGCCAGCAGTAGCCGAGCAGGGCATAGACCACGCCGGAGAGGCCGCCAAACAGTGGGCCGCTGGCAAAGAACTCGGCGATATTGGGCAGGGCAGCGCCCACCAGCAGCAGGATCAGCAGCTTGCCGCTGCCGAGGCGCTGCTCGATCTGGCCCCCCAGATACCACCACCAGAGCAAGTTGAACACCAGATGGAGCACCGAGAAGTGGATCAGAGCGGGGGTGAAATAGCGCCACGCCTGCCAGTCGGTGAACTGGGCCAGCGTCGGGTGGAATGCCAGTTCATCGTAGATGGGCAGGCCGATGGCCTCGATCCCGTAGATGGCGAGACAGGCGATGATCACCACCAGCGTCAGCGGCCCTGCCTGATGGAGGAAGTCGGTGATGGGATCCGTCATCCCCTTGCTGTAGTCGATGCGGGCATCGGCGCGGCCGGATTGCCAGGAGGCCTCCATGTAGCGCGGGTGGGCCGGCTCGGCCAGAAAGCGCTTCACCTCCAGCTGGGCCTGAGCAAGGCGCTGCTCGTCCGCCAACCAGATGGTGACCCCCAGCTCGGACTGGGTCAGCTCGCAGGAGATGCCCAGGGTCGCCAGATAGTCCACCAGCGCCTGCGCCATGCGGGCGTTGTCGAGCACCAGCAGCTGGATCATGCCTCGCCTGCCTCGATGGGAAACTCCCGGCGCCACGCCTCGAAGCCGCCATCCAGACTGTAGACCTCGTCATAACCCTGTTGCAGCAGGTATTGGGCCGCCCCCTGACTGCTGTTGCCGTGATAGCACATCACGATGACCGGGGTATCGAAATCCACTTCGTTCATAAAGCGCACAAGGGTGCCGTTGGTGAGGTGGAAAGCGCCGACCGCGTGGGCCGCTTCAAAGGATTGTGGGTCGCGAATATCCACCAGACGGGCTTCACCCGCGCTCAGTTTCTGGTAGGCATCATGGGCATTGATATGGGCAAACTGGTCCATCGGGATGTCCTGCGAATAGGTTGATTACGGGCCAGTGTACCGCAAGCTTGGGCGCAAACTAACCCCACAAAAGATAAGGGAGCCAGCGGCTCCCTTGTTGATATGGCATGCGGGTGAGTGGGTTAACCGCCCAGATAAGCCTGCCGTACCGCCGGGTTGGCGAGCAGGGCGGCCCCTGTGTCTTGCAGCACCACGTGGCCGTTCTCCAGCACATAGCCGCGGTCGGCCAGCTTGAGCGCCTGGTTGGCGTTCTGTTCCACCAGAAAGATGGTCATCCCCTTCTGGCGCAACTGCTCTATGGTGTCAAAGATCTGCTGAATGACGATGGGGGCCAGCCCCAGCGAGGGTTCATCCAGCAGCAGCAGGCGCGGTTTGCTCATCAGGGCGCGGCCGATGGCCAGCATCTGCTGCTCGCCGCCGGACATGGTGCCCGCCCGTTGTTGCAAGCGTTCGTGCAGGCGCGGGAACAGGGTGAACACCTGATCCAGCAGGCCATGCTGCTCTGCCTTGTCGACGAAGAAGGCGCCCATCAGCAGGTTCTCCTCCACCGTCAGGCGGGCGAAGATGCGGCGTCCCTCCGGCACTACGGCGATATCTTTGCGCATGATGCGGGCGGTGGTGAGGGAGCTGATCTGTTCCCCCTCAAACCAGATGGAGCCGCTGCTGGGCTTGGGTTCGCCGCAGAGGGTCATCAGCAGGGTGGTCTTGCCTGCGCCGTTGGCGCCGATCAGGGTGACGATTTCACCCTCTTTCACCTCGACGCTGACATCGTGCAGTGCCTGAATTTTGCCGTAGTGGGTCGATACGTTGCGAAGTTCTAACATCTTTTTGTCCTTACGACTCGCCCAGATAGGCCTTGATCACTGCCGGGTTGTTGCGGATCTCATCCGGCTTGCCGTGGGCCAGCGGGGTGCCCTGGCTGACCACGAAGATGCGGTTGGAGATGCCCATTACCAGCTTCATATCGTGTTCGATCAGCAGTACCGAGACCCCGAATTCGTCCCGCAGGCTCATGATCAGCTCGTCCAGTTCGTCGGTCTCCTTCGGGTTGAGACCGGCGGCCGGTTCATCCAGCATCAGCAGCTCGGGACGGGTCGCCATGCAGCGGGCGATCTCGAGGCGGCGCTGCTGACCGTAGGCCAGGTTGCCGGCGGCGCGGTTGGCGAGATCCTTGAGCCCCACTTTATCCAGCCAGAAGGCGGCCCGCTCCAGCCCCTCCTGCTCGGCACGGCGGAAGGCCGGGGTCTTGAACAGGCCGGCGATAAAGCTGGTGTTGAGGTGCTGGTGCTGGGCAACAAGCAGGTTCTCCACCGCTGTCATCTCCTTGAACAGCCGCACATGCTGGAAGGTACGCACAATCCCCTTGCGGGCAATGAGGTGGCCGGGCAGCCCCTGGATCTCCTCACCCTTGTAGCGGATGGTGCCGCCGCTCGGGCAGTAGAAACCGGTCAGGCAGTTGAAGATGGTGGTCTTGCCCGCACCGTTGGGGCCGATGATGGAGATCACCTCGCCCTTGTCGATATCCAGCTTGACCCCGTTGACGGCCAGCAGGCCACCGAAGCGCATCGACAAATCAGAGACTTCCATTAACTTCTGATGAGTACTCATTTCTTCAACTCCAGATGCGGACGGGTCATCGGCAGCAATCCTTGTGGCCGCCAGATCATCATGAACACCATCAAGAGGCCGAACATCAGCATGCGGTACTCGTTGAATTCGCGGGCCAGCTCCGGCAGCACCGTCATCACGATGGCTGCCAGCACCACCCCGATCTGCGAGCCCATGCCGCCCAGCACCACAATCGCCAGCACAATGGCCGATTCGATAAAGACGAAGGATTCCGGGCTGATAAAGCCCTGCCGCGAGGCAAAGAAGCTGCCGGCAAAGCCCGCGAAGGTGGCGCCTATGGTGAAGGCGGTCAGCTTGATGATGGTGGGGTTGAGCCCCAGCGATTTGCAGGCGATCTCATCTTCCCGCAGCGCTTCCCAGGCGCGGCCAAGGGGCATGCGCAGCAGGCGGTTGATGACGAACAGGGTCACCACCACCAGCACCAGCGCCATCAGGTAGAGGAAGATCACCTTGTGGTTGGCGTTGTAGGTAATGCCGAAGAAGTTGTGGAAGGTATCAAAGCCCCCATCCTTGACGGTGCGGTTGAATTCCAGCCCCCCCAGCGTTGGCTTGGGGATGCCGGAGATCCCGTTCGGACCGCCGGTCAGGGTGGTCATGTTGTTGAGCAGGATGCGGATGATCTCGCCAAAACCCAGAGTGACGATGGCCAGATAGTCCCCCCGCAGCCGCAGCACCGGGAAGCCGAGCAGGAAGCCGAAGGTGGCGGCCATCAGCCCGGCGATGGGCAGGCACTCCCAGAAGCTCAGTCCGAAGTAGGTGTTGAGCAGGGCATAGCTGTAGGCACCGACCGCGTAGAAGCCGACATAGCCGAGATCGAGCAGACCGGCGAGGCCGACCACCACGTTCAGCCCCAGCCCCAGCATGATGTAAATCAGGGTGAGGGTGGCGAGATCGATGGCGCCACGAGAGGCCATAAAGGGCCAGCTCACCGCGAACAGCAGCACCAGCACTGCGGTGAGGTTATAGAGCTTGGGCGCCTCTTCCGGGCTCGGCAGCACCAGCTTGGTGAAGCCGACCGAGAAGCCGCTGATGGAGGCCTGAAACAGCTTGGCAATCTGGCCGCGCAGCATCTGGAACCAGAAAACAATGGTGGCGCCCCCCAGCAGCCAGGCCAGCGACACATCGAGGCGGCTCACCACCTGCAGGCTGGCGCCATCGGTCTCCAGCTTGAAGCCGAGCAGCCAGAAGGAGAGCACCAGCAGCACCAGGCTGGCGATACAGGCGTGGATAAATTGATGTTTCATCACACTTTCTCCACTTCCGGGCGACCCAGGATGCCGGTCGGCATAAAGAGCAGCACAAAAATGAGCAAGGCGAACGCCATCACATCCTTGTACTCGGTGCTGAGATAACCGGCGGTGAGCGCTTCAACCACGCCGAGCAGCAGGCCGCCCAGTACGGCGCCCGGAATGCTGCCGATACCGCCCAGTACGGCAGCAGTGAAGGCCTTCAGACCGGCCATAAAGCCGAGGTAGGGGTTGATGACGCCGTAATACATGCCGAGCAGCACCCCCGCCACGGCGGCCAGTGCAGCTCCCAGCACGAAGGTGATGGAGATGACCACGTGGGTGTCGATGCCCAGCAGGTTGGCCATCTTGATATCTTCCGAGCAGGCGCGGCAGGCGCGGCCCATGCGGGAGCGGCCGATGAACTGGGTCAGCGCCAGCATGGTGATGAAAGTCACCACGAAGATGATCAGTTGCATATAGGAGAGGCTGGCCTGAAAACCATCCTCACCCCCTAGGGTCCAGCCACCGGAGATCAGGCTGGGCATGGCGATATCCCGCGAGCCCTGTGCCATCCGCATCATGTTCTGCAAGAAGATCGACATACCGATGGCGGAGATAAGGGGGATCAGCCGGTTGCCACCGCGCAGTGGCCGGTAGGCGACCCGCTCGATGCTCCAGCCATAGGTGCCGGTGATGATGATACTGACCAGGAAGGCGCCCCCCAGCAGTAGAAAGGTGCTGTCGATGCCCATCATCATGAGCCCCGCCATCACCATAAAAGCGACATAGGAGCCGATCATGTAAACCTCGCCGTGGGCGAAGTTGATCATGCCGATGATGCCATAGACCATGGTGTAGCCAATGGCGATCAACGCATAGGTGCTGCCTATGGTTAATCCGTTCAGCAGTTGCTGAACGAGATAAAGGAGGTGTTCGGACATACTGCGTTCCCTGTACTTGCCCGCAAAGAGAGGGGGGGTGAGCGTACTCACCCCCGATCGGCAGATTATTTGACTTGGCTGGAAGTACCGTCAGCGTGCCACTGGAACACACCGAATTCGAAGCCTTTCAGGTCACCGTTAGGTGCCCAGGTCAGGGGGCCCATCACGGTATCGATCGGTGCGGCCTTGATGGCGGCGGCAACAGCGGCCGGGTCATCTTCACCCGCCTTGGCGATACCGGCAGCCAGGCTCTGCACCGCGGCATAGGTGGTCCAGACGAACGGGCCGGAGGAGTCCTGACCCTTGGCCTTGAACGCAGCGACCAGCGGGGCGTTGGCAGGCACCAGATCGTATTTGTTCGGCAGGGTCACCAGCAGGCCTTCGGAAGCCGGGCCGCCGATGGCGGAGATATCCTTGTTACCCACCCCTTCCGGGCCCATGAACTTGGCTTTCAGCCCCTTCTCGCCAGCCTGACGCAGGATCAGGCCCAGCTCAGGGTGATAGCCGCCGTAGTAGACGAAATCGACGTTCTCTTTCTGCAGTTTGGCGATCAGGGCAGAGAAGTCCTTGTCACCGGCGGTGATCCCTTCATAGGCCACCACCTTCACGCCAGCCTTGTCGAGAGCGGCTTTGACGCTGGAGGCGATACCTTCACCGTACTGCTTCTTGTCGTGGATAACGGCCACGCGCTGGGGTTTGACCTGCTCGATGATGTACTTGGCGGCAGTCGGGCCCTGATCGCTATCCAGACCGATGGTGCGCAGGGTCAGCTGGTAACCGCGCTCGGTGATCTTGGGGTTGGTGGAGGCGGGGGTAACCATCAGGATCCCCTCATCTTCATAGATGTCGGAGGCGGGCAGGGTATTGTCGGAGCAGAGGTGGCCGACTACGAACTTGACGCCGTCGTTCACCACCTTGTTGGCGATGGCTACCGCCTGCTTGGGATCACAGGCATCGTCATAGATGACGGCTTCGATCTGCTTGCCATTGATACCACCAGCCTTGTTGATCTGCTCGACCGCCATCTTTCCGCCGGTGAACTGCATGTCCCCGTACTGGGCAACCGGGCCGGTGAGCGGGCCTGCGATACCTATTTTGATGGTATCTGCCGCGTGTGCGATGGAGATCGATCCAAACAGAGCCAAAGAAACCGCTGCGCTTACTGTAATTTTGCTCAACTTATGCATTGATTCGTCCCTTAATCAGTGGATTGTTTCATTTACGAGTGCCATTCCGGATCGACATCCCGTGCATCCGGCTATAGGTATGGTTCTATCATTCCTCACGGGGCAATAACAAGCTGTTAAAGATACTAACCAGAGGGGGTTGGGTGGGCTTATTTTGAAATAAATGACCTGTTATTTGTGTTTAATTGGAATTTAGTATCGATTCTTCGCCTTAACATCTTGGTAACCAGAGGTGATTATGATGAAGCACAGAGGATTAGTCTGGTGATATTTTACTCTGATGGTGCTCCCATTTTGACCATTAATCGTTTGCGCAAACAGAAATGAGCGCCTAAATTAGCCGGCATTGACAATTCCGTGGCAGAGCCCGTTAAAACCAAGCCTTTATTCGGGAAATCTGCTAATGTTCCGCCTTTGACAGTCAGGAGACAGAGATGGCCACTATCAAGGATGTCGCCTCGCGCGCAGGCGTATCCATCTCCACCGTCTCACATGTGCTCAACCACACTCGGCGGGTCAGCGAAGACGCGACCCAGAAAGTGATTGAGGCGGTGGCAGAACTCAACTACGCGCCCAACTCGGTAGCGCGCAGTCTTAAGATAAATTCGACCAAGACCATTGGCATGCTGGTGACCACCAGCGTAAACCCCTTCTTCGCGGAAGTGGTGCAAGGGGTTGAAGCGTACTGCTTCGAACAGGGCTACAGCCTGATCCTCTGCAACACCGAAAACCAGCCGCCTCGCCAACAGCATTACCTGAGAATGCTGATGGAAAAACGGGTGGATGGTCTGCTGGTATTGGGGACCGATATCGACACTCCGTTGCGCGACATGCTGCGCATCCACAAGAACGTGCCGCAGGTGGTACTGGATTGGGGGACGGAGTGCGATTTCGCCAACGTCATCAACGACAACGCCCGCATCGGCGCCCGCATGGCCGTACGCCATCTGCTGGAGCTGGGGCACCGTGACATCGTCTGCATCACTGGCCAGCTCTCCAAGCCGACCACCCAGCAGCGACTGGACGGGGTGCGTGATGCGCTGGGCGAACACGGTCTGACCCTCAAAGATGAACAGGTCTTTGAAGGGGACTACGAGAGCCAGAGCGGCTTCGATGCCATGCAGCGCATCCTGGCCCTGCAGCCTCGTCCGACTGCGGTCTTTGCCTTCGATGACCCCATGGCGATCGGCGCGATTTGCGCTGCCTGGGAAGCGGGAGTCAAGGTGCCGGACGATATCTCCATCATCGGCTACGACGATGTGGAGATGGCGCGCTTCTCCAGCCCGCCGCTGACCACCATCCGTCACCCGAAGGCGGAACTGGGCCAGCTGGCGGTGAAGCATCTGGTCAGCCGGATCCGCAACAAGGAGCTGGAAGTGGAATCGATGACGGTACAGCCCGAGCTGATTGTCCGTCGCTCGGTCAAACCGCTGCGTTAATCCACACCCGTTGCCAACACGAAAAACCCCCTCTGTCACGAGGGGGTTTTTGTTTATGGGCGGTTTATTTCAGTTCCGGCCAGTAGGCTTTGTTGGCCTCTATCAAGTCATCGAGAATGGACTTGGCCACCGATGCACTGGGTACTGTCTTGGAGAGGGTGATGGCTTGCCACAGTTTCTGGTAAGAGTGCTCGACCCAGGCTTCGACCACCAGTTTCTCGACCGCGACCTGCTGGCCCATCATGCCCTGCTGGAACAGCGGAATGCTGCCCACCTGCAACGGCTCTGGCCCGCTGCTGCCGACCAGGCAGGGGATCTCGACCATGGCTTCCGGGTCAAAGTTGGGGATAGCACCGCGATTGGGTACGATCAGCAGCATCCGCTCCTGAGTGTTGAAGGCGATGGCGGTTGCCAGATCCACGATATAGGAGGCGTGTTCATCGATCTCCAGCTCGCCCGCTGCTGAATTACCTGCCTTGACGATGTCGCTACAGGCGGTGAAGACCTGCTTCTCGCGGTGCTCCATCACCTCGTTGGCACGGGTGTGTTCCGGATTGGAGTGGGCCACCACATAGTCCGGGTAGAGGTAGTACTTCAGATAGGTGTTAGGCAGGGTATCCGGGTCGAGTGCCCACACATCCTTTGCCTTGGCGAAGGTATCGTTCCAGCTTGCTTCGGCATGGCTGGCGCTATTGGGCACATAGCCGTGGCGGGCGACGTGCTCCTTGATCTTCGGCATCAGGTCGTTGCCTTCCAGATCTTCGATGCGGGTCCACCAGCCAAAGTGGTTGAGGCCGTAGTAGCGTACCCGCATCTCTTTGCGGGATTTGAGACCGGCAATCTGGGCCATGCGCCCCTCGATCCCGATCGGCATGTCGCAGATGTTGAGGATTTTGGCATTGGGACGCAGGCGGCGGGTCGCTTCAGCCACAATGGCGGCCGGGTTGGAGTAGTTGAGCATCCAGGCATTGGGTGAGTACTGCTCCATATAGTCGACCAGCTCCAGCACCCCGCCGATAGAGCGCATGCCATAGGCGATACCGCCCGGGCCGCAGGTCTCCTGACCGACCACGCCATGACGCAGCGGGATCTTCTCGTCCAGCTCGCGCATTGGATATTTGCCAACCCGGATATGGGCCATGACGAAATCTACATCGCTAAATGCTGCTTTGGGGTCGGTGCCATAGCTGAAGGCGATCTCGGGAGCCTTCTCTTTCAGCAAGATCTTGCAGGCTTCGGCGATGATCTCCTGACGGGCACCATCGTTGTCGTAGAATTTGATCTCCTTGAGCGGGAAGCGATGCTGATTTTCCAGCAACATCAGAACGATACCAGGAGTAAAAGTGCTGCCACCACCGGCAATGACTACAGAGAATTTTTTCATGATCATGACTCCATTACTAAAGATGATTGTTGATGACTGTTGTTCATAATCGATTCCATATTTTCACGTACCTGAGGTACATGCAGACCGATAATTACCTGGATACTATCGCCATGGCGGACGACCCCATGGGCACCCAATTTAATAAACTCCTCATCTGCTGCTGCCAGCTTGCTGTTAACCAACGATATTCTTAAGCGGGTGGCACAATTATTCAGACTGCGTATATTTTTGACTCCACCAAGCGCTTCGATAATTTGTGTTGCACTATCACTGCCACGCTGGTTTTTGGCTGCCTGATAATCTGATTTTGAATAAAGCTTTATTTCACTGTCTTCCCGGCCCGGTGTTTTAAGATTGAGCCTGATAATCAGCGCGCGGAATATCAGGAACCAGATGCCGGTAAAGACCAACCCTATAGCGATCTGGGTGAACATCATTCCCGCATGGTTGTGGAACATGGGTATCCAGTTCTGCGGCAGGAACTGGTCGAGCAGACCTCCACCCATGTTGCCGACCACACCAAACAGGTACATCACAGTCGACATGGTGGCTGCCAGCAGGGCGTGGATGGCAAACAGCAGCGGCGAGATGAAGAGGAAGGTGAACTCCAGCGGCTCGGTGATACCGACCAGAATGGCGGTCAGGGTGGCCGGGATCAGCAGGCCTGCCACCTTGGCCTTGTTCTCTTTGGCTGCCGTGGCATAGATGGCCAGAGCAATCCCCATGGCACCGAAAATCTTCGAGTTGCCGTGCAGGGCGAAGCCACCCTGAGGGAACTGTTCAATCAGCGGGCGAGTACTCTGGCTGAACTCCAGCATGTGCTGCGCCCAGTAGAGCTGAATGCCTCCCTCTACTGCCGCTGGGCCGAAGATGAAGGGGCCGTAGATAAAGTGATGCAGGCCGGTCGGGATCAAAATCCGCTCTAGGAAGGTGTATACCCATACCCCGACCGGACCCGAGATCAGCATGAAATTCTGCAGGGAGGCGATGCCCATCTGTACTTTTGGCCAGCCAAGCAGGGTCAGCCAGGCGCAGGGGATCATCACGAAGAAGGCGATAATGGTGACAAAGGAGCTGCCCTGAAAGATGCCGAGAAAGACCGGCAGTTGGCGATCAAACAGGCGGTTGTGCAGTGCCGTCACGATGCCGGAGATGACGATGGCCCCTATGATGCTGGTATCCAGGGTCTTGATCCCCGCGACCATGGCGAGGCCACTTTCACCCCCTACATCCTGACTGAAGTCGACCCCGAAATAACTGCCCCAGGTCATGCCCATGGCGTTGATAAAATAGTTCCAGGTCATGAAACTGACCAATACAGCCAGACAGGCTCTGGCTTGTGCCTTATTTGCCAGACCGATTGGCAGGCCAATCGCAAATATTAGCGGCATATTTCTGAATACTGTCCAGCCACCCTCTTCAATAATATGGATGATCTGAAAAAATAATCCTTGTGGGTTTGCCAGTGATTCACCGACAAACATCGGGTTTTTCAGCATAATTGCAATGCCTACTACCATACCTGCAAAAGGAAAAAGCAGTACAGGAGTGAACATTGCTCCGCCAAAACGTTGAATTTGACTGAGCATATATTGTCCCTTGGTTGAAATAGCTAATCGAATCCTTGCCGGTGTTGCCAGATGCAAATTAGCAACGATAAAAAGAGACCTCATGAAATATCTTGAAATAATGTGATCTGACGCATGCAGTTATTTAGACAAAGATGTCTAACTTTTGCGATATTGTTGTACCTCTTGGTTTTGTGATGTTCTTGCAGCTTTAGTTTAAATTTAAGTTATTGTTTTTATGCAATTTATCCACTTACTTAAGAATAAGATGGTTGGCGTTGTGACCACAGGAGATGTCTAGCAGTGATCTATAAATCGGTGGCTGACCGACTCAGGATCAGGGTAAACGGTGCCGAGTGCCGGGTGGGAGATGTGTTGCCGGGCGAAAAAGCGCTGGCAGAACAGTATGGCGTCTCCCGCATGACCATTCGCAGAGCGGTAGATATGTTGATCGAGTGGGGATTGGTCGAGCGGCGCCACGGCAGCGGCACCTATGTGACAAAAAAGGATGTCCAGCATGAGACCAAAGGTCTGAGCGGGTTTACCGAACTGATGCGCGAGCAGGGGCGCACATTGACCAGCCAGGTACTGGAGTTTCGTACCATGCCCGCGCCACCGGCCATCGCCAGTCAGCTGAGGGTTAAGGTGAATGAACCCGTCTATTACTCAAGCCGGATCCGCTCGGTGGATGGTCGGGCACTGCTGCTGGAAGAGAGCTATATGCCGGTCAGACTGTTTCGCAATCTGTCGGTAGCCCATCTGGAAGGGTCCAAATTCGACTACATCGAACGGGAGTGCGGCATCGCGATTGCGGGCAACTATGAGTGCTTCAGTGCCGTGCTGGCGGATCGGGTTACTGCCGAGCAGCTCCATATCGAGCAGGGAGCCCCTATCCTGCGGCTCACCTCACTCTCATACAGCGAGAGCGGAGAGTTCCTCAACTACTCCATCATGTTCCGTAATGCCAACGACTATCACGTTGACTACCACCTCCACCGTGCCCGCGGCTAGTTCCTGGCTGGTGAGGCGGCGTGTCGTTGAAGAGGGGAGAGCCTGCGAGGGAGGCATTGGCCATAACTCCTCCCTCGGCCCATGCAGATCAAAATAATCAACTCAAATGTTAGTTATCCTTGCTGCCGGATCCGGATGTAGGTAGTGGGGGATGCATGAGCGTGATTGAAGCGATAACCATGGTGGCCGGTATGGTTTATCTGGTGCGGTTGGCGTGGCAGGTGCGCACCGGCTGGCCGGGGCGTCTTGCGCTCGGCCTGCTGGGGCTGGTCTGGTTGCTGGTGGCGGACAGTCTGCTCTGGCTCGCACTGGGGACGGTCACCGCCGTGCTTGCCCTCCGGCATCAGAGGCGGCCGCTGCCCGCCCTGGAAGCGCTCGACAGCCAGTGGCTGCGGGCGCGCACTCGCCATCTGCTGCTGCTCTGCTGGGGGCTGGTCACAGTGCAATACAGCCTGCATATCTGGCAGTTGGGACAGGGGATGAGCCCCTGGCTGGTGCGCCCGGACGTGGTGGATGCCTTCCTGCCCATCGCCGGTGGCCTCGGGCTGCGGGCCTGGTTCGCGCAGGGGCTGGTGGATCCCCACCATCCGGCGGCCACCGTCACCGTACTGGTGCTCTCCCTGTCGGCCCTGCTGCTGGGGCGGGCGTTCTGTGCCTGGTTCTGTCCGCTCGGGCTGGTGGGGGAATGGCTACATGGCCTGCGCCACCGGTTGCTGCCGGGGGAGTGGAGCCCGCCGCGCTGGCTGGATCTTACCCTGCGCACCCAGAAATTTCTGGTGCTCGGCTTTCTGCTCTTCATCATCCTGCTGGCGGTGCCGGCTGCTGCTCTGCCCGGCTACTTCACCAGCCCCTACCATCAGGCGGCGGATATGAAGATGGGAGCCTTCTTCTTCAACATGACCCTGATCTCGGGTCTGTGCCTCGGCTGGGTGTTGCTGCTTACCGCGACCTTTCGTCAGGGATTCTGCCGCTACCTCTGCCCTTATGGCGCCTGGCTCGCCCTACTGGGGCTACTGACGCCGCTGCGCATTCGCCGTGACCCGGCCCGCTGCCTGCGAAGCCAGGGTCATGACTGCGACAAGTGCAGCCGGGCCTGTCCATCGCGCATTGCGGTGCACCAGCTTATCGCAGTTCGCAGCCTGGAGTGCACCGGCTGCCTGAGCTGCGTGGCAGCCTGCCCCAAGCGGGTCGAGGCCCTGCACCTTGGCAGCAAGGTGCTCCGGCTCGCACCGAGCCGTTTGCTGGGGCTGCTCTGCTTGTTGCTGCTGGTGCTGCCGTTGCTTACGCATGGCCTGTTGGATATCTGGGCCAGCCAGACGCCGCTGGCGATACGGGCTCACCTGTTGCAACTGTTGCCACAGCTGACCCATTAACTGGGGAAGGTGACAGTGTGACCATGGTGCAAGATCACAGGGTACGCACACGGACACCCTCGGGTGTCCGTTTTCTTATTCAGGCGGGGGTGGGTTGAGGGGGCAAGGCCGATATGGCTTACCAGTTGGCGAAATCCACCTCGGGCAGGGTTTCAAAGCCGGGGCGGGCAAACAGATAGCCCTGCATCAGGCTGACGCCCATCTCCCGCAGGCAGGCCATCTCTTCGCGGGTCTCGATCCCCTCCGCCAGCGGGGTGATCTTCAGCTCCGCAAACAGTGCCAGACAGTGGCGCACTATGGCTTGTCGGGTCGGGTCATGGTCGATGCCGCGCAGCAGGTGCATATCGAGTTTGACGATGTTGGGATGAAAATCGGCCAGCAGGTTGAGGCCCGAGTAACCGGCGCCAAAGTCATCGA
Source organism: Aeromonas sp. 600527 (assembly GCF_049175415.1). Classification (NCBI taxonomy): domain Bacteria; kingdom Pseudomonadati; phylum Pseudomonadota; class Gammaproteobacteria; order Aeromonadales; family Aeromonadaceae; genus Aeromonas; species Aeromonas sp. 600527. The sequence continues at coordinate 45,281 of NZ_JAAKVA010000021.1, forward strand.
TTGCCGTCTTGAAGCCGAGGGCCTGATAGTGATCGACGATACTGCGGAGATGCTGGCTATCCTGCACCTGCTCCACCTCGGTCAGCTCGAACATGATCTGCTCGATGGGAAAGAGATGCTCGCGGGCCGCCTGCAGGGTGGTGCGGATGCAGCGCTCCGGGCGGTAGACCGCGTTGGGCAGAAAGTTGATGCTCAGCATGCCCCGCATATCGAGGCGGGCGGCCAGCGCGATGGCCTTGATGCGGCACAGCTGATCGAAGCGGTAGCGGTTGTCGTCGTTGACCCGGGCAATCACGCTCTGCGCGGGTTCGTTGTTGATCCCCCGCACCAGCGCCTCATAGCCGAATATGGTGCGCTGGCTGCAATCGACGATGGGCTGGAAGGCCATGGTGAAATCGAAGTCGAGATCCACCTGCTCCTGACACTGCTGGCAGATTGACGGGGCGGGGGCGGTTGGTATGTTCATGACGTTCCTCTGATTGGCCGTGGCGGCACTGGGCACTGTCTCAAATGATAACAGCTCATTACCCCGCTGTAGGTTCGATTAGCGCAGCGTAATCGGACGATCGAGAGGTTTTGATTACGGTTGTTGTCGTGAAGCAGGATCGGCCAGCTGGAGGGGGAAATTCTACTGGCCGTGATGGCGGGATAATCCATTTACGCGAACGTCCGATTACGCCTGACGGCTAATCGAACCTACCCGCTAGGTGGGTGTCCCAGCGTAGTCATATTCAACTTTTTTTAAGCCCTTTTTTTCATCTACGACAAAGAAAATTGCATTCATCCATGTTTTTTCCATTAAACGTGAATATATGGTCATGTCGTGTTCGTTCTTTTTCAGTAGAAGACGTCTTACATGGTTTAAATTATTCAAACCATTTCTTATTTGTGAATCACAAAATTTTATTATAATTACAGCTGGTAATGAACCTCCTGCTCGGAAAATAATAAATCCATTATCTTCCATTCCCATATGGTTGTAAAATTTGGGGTCGCCCGGAGTTCCATCTATATCCATCATGACTGCTCTGAGTCGAGTAAATAGTTCTACCCCAAGATTAAACTTACTATGATCAGAGAAACGCTGATTGACTTTATTTAGGTCTTCGCAATATTCAGCTGGCGAATAAGACTTTAGTGGATACCTCGCTTCTTCAACAATGAATTTTTCTAACTCTACTAAAAGCGATCGCTCATCTCTAGATAAGCTTAGCCTTAAGTCATTGGTAATGTTGATTAACCCATGACTATAACTTTTCATCTTCTTATCAAGGATTTTTTTGGGTGCTGAAATAAGCAAAGATACAATACTAGACTTCAGCAGAAGTTCAATTGCATAACCAAGTAATAAAAAACTTGCCTTATTAGCCGCAGCTTTTTCATCAAGAAGTTCAAAAGTCTCTTGTGAGCTGGCTCTAATGATGTTGCCATTACTATCTCTTGTGAGATTTTCGAATTTAAGTTGTGCGTTTTTGGCGCAATTCCGTAGAAGCTTGGCACTAATTATTTTCCCATCTGCTTCTTTTATCCAATCCTGTTTTTTGAAAATTCCATTTTCACCAGTAGATTTTATAGGCTGCTCCCATAAGTCCAGTTTACTCATGTTAACTCCTTGTTGAAGAGAATTAGTTTATATAAAAACGGCGCCTTTACGGCGCCGTTTTTAATATCACTCAACCCAACCAACATCACTGCAGCAGGGAGATATCCGCGACTTGCAGGAACAGGTTACGCAGGTTGTTCAGCAGTGCCAGACGGTTGGCCTTGAGGGCTTCGTCGTCGGCCATCACCATCACTTCGTTGAAGAAGGTGTCGACCGGCTCGCGCAGGGCGGCCAGACGGGTGAGGGCTGCCTGATAGTCACCGGCAGCGAACAGCGGGGCCAGTTCGGCTTGCAGTTCGGCAACCTGGGTGGCCAGCGCCTTCTCGGCGGCATCGACCAGCAGTTCCGGTTTGACGGCAGTCGGCAACTCGCCTTCGACCTTGGCCAGAATGTTGCTCACGCGCTTGTTGGCGGCAGCCAGTGCCAGTGCGGCATCCAGCGTGCGGAAGTGGCTGACGGCCTTGACGCGACGATCGAAGTCGAGCGGACGGGTCGGGCGGCGTGCCAGTACGGCCAGCACCACGTCGGCACCGATGCCTTCGTCCTGATAGGCGGCGCGGAAGCGGCCCAGCATAAAGTCGACCACGTCGGTGACGACGGTTTTGTTGGTCAGCTTGTCGCCGTAGACGCGTACCGCTTCTTCAACCAGTTCAACCAGATCCAGATCCAGCTGCTTCTCGGTCATGATACGCAGGGCACCGATGGCGGCGCGACGCAGGGCGAACGGGTCTTTGTCACCCTTCGGCAGCATGCCGATGCCGAAGATACCGGCCAGGGTGTCGAACTTGTCGGCCAGCGCAACGGCGCAGGCAACCAGACCGGACGGCAGGGCATCACCGGCAAAGCGCGGCATGTACTGCTCGTTGAGGGCCACGGCCACCGCTTCGTCTTCGCCATCGTGACGGGCGTAGTGCATCCCCATGACACCCTGGGTGTCGGTGAACTCGCCGACCATGTTGGTCATCAGGTCACACTTGGAGAGCAGACCGGCACGCTTGGCCTGAGCAACATCAGCACCGATACGCTCGGCGATAAAGCCGGCGACGGTCTCGATACGCTCGACCTTGGCCTTGACGGTGCCCAGCTGTTGCTGGAACAGCACGGTTTCAAGGCGCGGCAGGCGGGAGGCCAGGGTCTGCTTGAGGTCGGTCTTGAAGAAGAACTCGGCGTCAGAGAGACGGGGGCGAACCACCTTCTCGTTGCCGCTGATGATCTGGCTCGGGTCTTTGGACTCGATGTTGGTGACGAAGATGAACTTCGGCAGCAGCTTGCCGTTCTTGTCGTAGACCGGGAAGTACTTCTGGTCACCCTTCATGGTGTGCACCAGCGCTTCAGCCGGCACGGCCAGGAACTTCTCTTCGAAGTTGGCGGTCAGCACCACCGGCCACTCGACCAGTGCGGTCACTTCTTCCAGCAGGGCGTCGTCCAGATCGGCTACGCCACCGAAGGCGGCAGCGGCCGCTTCGACGTCAGCCTTGATCTTGGCCTTGCGCGCCATAAAGTCGGCAATCACCATGCCGCGCTCCTGCAGGATCTGCGGGTACTGGCTGGCGTTGTCGATGGTGAACTCGCTCTCGCCCATAAAGCGGTGACCGCGGATGGTGCGGGCAGAGTCGATACCCAGAATGTGGGCAGGGACCAGATCCCCATCCAGCAGCAGGGTCACGGTGAAGACCGGACGCACGAACTGGATGGTCTTGTCGCCCCAGCGCATCATCTTCGGGATCGGCAGCTTGGCCAGTGCGGAGGCGACCAGTTCGCCCAGCAATTCTTTGGCCGGACGGCCTTCGACCTTGGCGGTGTGAACCAGCCACTCGCCCTTGTCGGTGACCAGACGCTCGGCCTGCTCAACGGTGATGCCATTGCCACGGGCCCAGCCTTCGGCAGCCTTGGTCGGCTTGCCTTCGGCATCGAACGCCTGCGCCACGGCAGGGCCGCGCTTCTCGACGCTCTTGCTCGGCTGTTCGCCAGCCAGCTCGCTTACCTTCAGCGCCAGACGGCGCGGTGAGGCAAACCACTCGACGTCGCCGAAGGCCAGATCGGCCTTGGTCAGTTCGGCTTTGAAGTTGTCGGCAAAGGCTTCGGCCAGGGAGCGCAGGGCTTTGGGCGGCAGCTCAGCAGTACCGATCTCTACCAGAAATGTATGTTGTGCCATGTCCGTTCCTTAACCTTGCTTGTTCTCACTGCGCTGACACATCGGGAAGCCCAGCGCTTCGCGGGAGGCGTAGTATGCCTCTGCCACGGCCTTGGTCAGGGTGCGAATGCGCAGGATGTAGCGCTGACGCTCGGTGACCGAGATGGCCTTGCGGGCATCCAGCAGGTTGAAGGAGTGAGCGGCTTTGAGGATGCGCTCGTAGGCAGGCAGCGGCAGCGGTTTTTCCAGTGCCAGCAGATTCTGGGCTTCCTTCTCGTACTGCTCGAAGCAGTGGAACAGGAACTCCACATCGGCGTGTTCGAAGTTGTAGGTGGATTGCTCCACTTCGTTCTGGTGGAACACGTCGCCGTAGGTGGTCTTGCCCAGCGGGCCGTCAGACCAGACCAGATCGTAGACGCTGTCCACGCCCTGAATGTACATGGCCAGACGCTCGAGACCGTAGGTGATCTCGCCGGTGACCGGCTTGCACTCGAGGCCGCCAACTTGCTGGAAGTAGGTGAACTGGGTCACTTCCATGCCGTTCAGCCACACTTCCCAACCCAGACCCCAGGCACCCAGAGTCGGGTTTTCCCAGTTGTCTTCCACGAAGCGGATGTCGTGGATTTCAGGATCCATGCCCAGCTCTTTCAGGGAGCCCAGATAGAGTTCCTGAATGTTGTCGGGGGAAGGCTTGATGATCACCTGGAACTGGTAGTAGTGCTGCAGGCGGTTCGGGTTTTCACCGTAGCGGCCGTCGGTCGGACGGCGGGACGGTTGCACGTAGGCGCAGGCGATGGGCTCCGGGCCCAGGGCACGCAGACAGGTCATGGGGTGGGAAGTACCGGCACCCACTTCCATATCCAGCGGCTGAATGATGGTACAGCCCTGGCGGGACCAATAGTCCTGCAGCTGCAGGATCAGGCCCTGAAAGGTTTTGACATCGAATTTTTGCATAATTTTTTTCGCGCGAAGTGAAAATCAGAGCAAGATTTGCTGAATGTGAACCGAGGGAGTATACCGTCTGGCATGGTCGGATAATAGGCGAAATTGCAGCGGATTCGCGGGATGGTGCTGCGCTGTGGCTGGTCGGGCGGGATGTCCGGTATATGATGTGAGCAGTGCCGCCTGCAGAGTGGGCAGGGTCGGGCAAACCGCTGAAATAACGAGGGAGAGGAAATGGAACTGCGCTGCGCCTGGGTGACCAAAGACCCGGAATATATTGAATACCATGACAAACAGTGGGGCAGGCCGGTCTATGACGCCCGCGAGCTGTTTGCCAAGCTCTGTCTCGACGGCCAGCAGGCGGGGCTGTCGTGGATCACCATCCTCAAGCGCACCGAGAGCTACTACCGCGCCTATGCCGACTTTGATCCGGTGCAGATTGCCCGGTTCGACGAGCAGGATGTAGAGCGGCTGATGCAGGACACCGGCATCATTCGCAACCGGCTCAAGGTGCAGTCGATCATCAGAAATGCCCGCGCTTATCTGGCGTTGCAGGGGCAGGGGATCGACTTCGCCGACTACCTGTGGGGCTTTGTTGGCGGTGCCCCCATCGTCAACCAGCGGCAGGGCAACGGCGATATTCCGGCGACCTCGCCGGAGTCGGATGCCATGTCGAAAGCGCTCAAGAAGCTTGGCTTCAACTTCGTCGGCAGCACCATCTGTTACGCCTTTATGCAGGCGGTGGGGATGGTGAACGATCATCTGGTCAGCTGTCCTTGCCACGCCGAGTGTCAGTTACCGCGCTGACAGCCCGCCGATTGCCCAAAAAAACACCACTCTCGCCATCTGTTCAGGCTTGCGTCAGACAATGGCGTGCCAGCGCGTTACAATCCGGCCCCCGGCATGGTGCCGGATTGTTTTCACAGAGGTTTTTTCATGCGAGCCAAGATCCTGGTGCCAGCTCTGGCACTGACCGTTGCCCTGAGCGGCTGTACCACCAACCCCTACACAGGTGAATCCCAGACCTCCAAAGGTGCCTGGGGCGCGCTGGCTGGCGCCGCTGCCGGTGCGGCCGTAGGTGCGCTCTCCTCCAGCAAGGGTGACCGCAAGAAGGGCATCCTTACCGGCGTTGCTGCCGGCGCGGCGCTGGGTGGCGGTATCGGCTACTACATGGACGTGCAGGAAGCCAAGCTGCGCGAGAAGCTGCAGGGCACCGGCGTCAGCGTGACCCGCAATGGCAATGAGCTGATCCTCAACATGCCGAACAACGTGACCTTCGACAGCTCCAGCTCCCAGCTGAAAGCGGCCGGTGCCAACACCCTCTCCGGTGTGGCCATGGTGGTTGCCGAGTTCGACAAGACCCGCCTGAACGTGGTCGGTCACACCGACAGCACAGGTTCCCGCGAGCTGAACATGAAGCTCTCCCGCGATCGTGCCGATGCCGTTGCCGCTCAGCTGATTGGTCAGGGCGTAGCAGGCAGCCGCATCTCCACCACCGGCGTGGGCCCGGATCAGCCGGTTGCTACCAACAGCACCGCCGCTGGCAAAGCCCAGAACCGTCGCGTGACCATTACCCTGACCCCGACCGCCTAAGTCGTTCAGGTTTCGGTAACGAAAAGGCCCCGCCAGTGATGGCGGGGCCTTTCTATTGGAGCCGTTGCTGGCAATGGCCCCTTGTTGTTTGCTCCCTTCTCCCCTTGTGGGAGAAGGGGCGGGGATGAGGGGGATAAGCGCCTCTTAGACTGCCGCAGTCAGCTGTACTTCGACCTTGTAGCCTTCGTGGGCCAGGCGGGCTTGTACACAGGCGCGCACGGGGGCGGTGCCAGCCGGGATCCAGGCATCCCACTGCTCGTTGAAGGCGGCGATGTCCTGAATGTCTTTCAGATAGATATTGGCCATCAGGATCTTGTCGACGCCGGAGCCGTTGGCTTCCAGCAGGCGTTGCAGGCTCTCAAGTACTTCGCGGGTCTGCTGGTGGATGTCGGCCTCTTCGCTGACGGGCACTTCCACCACGTAGAGGGTGCCATTGTGGATGACCACGTCTGACCAACGCTGGGTGGTGCCGATTCGGGTAATGGTTGTCATGGAGTGCTCCGGTACGGGGGCTTATTGACCCTTGCGGATCAGATAGCGGTAGGGGGCCTGCTCTGTCTCGCTGGCGACCAGGGTGTGATCCATAAAGCGGCAGAAACTGGGGATGTCGCGGGTGGTTGAAGGATCGTCGGCACTGACCAGCAGGGTCTCGCCATCCGCCATCAGCCGCACTTTCTTGCGAACCATCATAACGGGTTCCGGGCAACGAAGCCCGATTGCGTCCAACTCATGAGTTGCGCCGCAGAATAAATCACTCATCTATTATCAACCTTCAACCTATTCGGCTGCCAATGATACTCAGGGCTAAAAAATAATCAAACAAACGACCCGTTAACCAGCATATGTAACCGAAATGTTATTGAACCCTATCCAGCTTGCGCCGGACGAGTAATATAAAAATTGAACCATATTCAACAAGGAGGTGAATATGCAGGTCTCCTACGGCAGATTACAAGCCTATGCAGGCATGGGGTTCTTGTCCTTCGCCATGATAGTGATGGGCAGCCCGATCGGGAATACCGGTACCTGGTTCGGCTCCATGGTGATGGTCGGGTTGGGGCTCTGGATCGAGCTCAGCGATTACTATGACGAGGATGAGGACGAGAACGATCAATCCTGAATCGGATGACAATTCAACAACAAAGGCGGAGCAATTCCGCCTTTGTCATTTCTGCCGTTTGGCAATGTACCCGGATCAGCGGGTCGAGCGCATGGCCCGCTCCAGATGCAGCGCCGTCTGCTCCGGGTTGGCCTTGGGGTCGTTGAAGAAGTTGCTCAGCACATCGAGGATCGCCTGCCGCATATTGGTCGGCGTTGCCATCCCTTCCGCCATGCTGGGCAGCAGGTTGTCCTGCTTTTCCGCCAGCAGGAAATCCTGATAGGAACGGACGGCGCAGCGGTCGAACTTGCTCATGTCGGGGTTGGTCAGCGCCGGGATCGACCCCTTCACCCGATTGAACTCTTCCTGGAATTGCGGCGTCATCAGCAGCTGGGCCAGATCCCCCTGCGCCTGCAGCTGGGCCGGATCCCGCTGTTTGAACATGGCGATGGAGTCGAGGTTGTAGCTGAACAGTCCGGAGCTGCCCGGGCTCGGCAGGCAGGCGATATCCTCACCCGGCCGGTAGTTGCCCGCGCTCAGCTCCCCCTTCACCCAGTCCCCCATCACCTGCATGGCGGCGCCACCGCTCTCCAGCAGGTTGGTGGCCTGATGCCACTTCAGACCGGCGTATTTTTGCGGCACATAGGCGCGCAGCTGCTGGAAACGGGTCAACACCCGCACCATGTCGGGGCCGGTCAGGGTGGCGCTGTCCTGCTCGAGGAACGCCTTGCGATAGAATTCTTTACCGCCCTCACCGAGCGCCACTGTTTCAAACAATACCGCCAGCTGCCAGGGCTCGTTACCGATGGCGAGCGGGGTGATGCCCCGTTTTTTAAGCTGGTCGGCGACGGTGACAAACTGGGCCCAGTCGGTGGGTGGAGTCAGCTTGTTGCGCTCGAAGATCTTGCGGTTGAGCCACAGCCAGTTGACCCGGTGGATGCCGGTGGGCACCGCCATCAGGGCGCCATTCTGGCTGAGGGTGGCACGCACCATGGGCGGCATCTGGCTGTACCAGCCGAGGTGTTCGGCCATCGGGCTGAGATCGCGCAAAAAGCCGAGCCCGGCCCACTCCTTGAGCTCATAGCCCTTGAGGTGGGCCGCTTCGGGCGGGTTGGCGGCCAGTGCCCGGCTTTTCAATACCGTCATGGCACTCTTGCCGCCGCCGCCCTGCACTGCAAAGTCGTTCCACTGGTTGCCCTGTTTGGTCCACTCGGATTTGAGCACTTCGACCGCTTTCGCTTCGCCGCCGGACGTCCACCAGTGCAGCACTTCCACCTGGGAGGCGGCAACGGGAGCAGAGAGCAGGGCGATGACAGAAAAAGACAACCACTTCATAAGGTTACTGCCTTGGTAGGGAGAGCGTGGCCTGCAGGCCACCTTGCGGACGGTTTTCCAGCACCAGATCGCCGCCGTGGGCGTGGGCTATGTTGCGGGCGATGCCAAGACCGAGGCCGGTGCCGGCCTGATCGGTACTGAGCCGGTAATAGGGTTCGAAGATGCGCTCAAACTGATCGTCTGGCAGGCCGGGGCCCTCATCCATGATGAAGAGGATCAGCATCTCCTCGTCATCCATGATGATGATGCGCACCCGCTGGCCGTACTTGATGCCGTTGTCTACCAGATTGCCGATGCAGCGCTTGAGCGCCAGCAGCTTGCCGCGGTAGGGCCACTTGCAGTGGCCTTCGATGGTCAGCCGCTCGTCGTGCAGGTTCATCGACTCCGCCATCTGCTCAAGCAGGGCGTTGATGTCGATCTCCTCGATATTCTCGTGAATGTCGGTCTCTTTGACCGTCTGCAGCGCCCCTTTCACCATCAGCTCCAGTTCGTCGAGATCCTTGTTGAACTTGGCGATTTGCACCTCGTCGTCGAGCAGCTCGACCCGCAGCCGCAGCCGGGTGATGGGGGTCTTGAGGTCGTGGGAAATCGAGCTGAACAGCCGCTCCCTATCATCGATATAGCGCCGGATGCGGTGCTGCATGATGTTGAAGGCGCGGGTGGCCGCCACGATTTCCGATGCTCCTTCCTCTTTGAGCGAAGGCTGATCGATATCCTTGCCCAGATTCACCGCCGCCTTGGCGAGACGGCGCAGCGGGCGGGTCTGCCAGCGCACCAGCATAAAGGTGAAGAAGCAGAGGAACACCGTCATCAGGGCGATGAAACGCACCTGGTTGCTTGGCATGACGGTGTCATCCAGCGTCATGTAGGGGGCGGGCAGCAGGGCCGCCAGATAGAGCCACTCCCCCTTTTCAATCTCGATCTGGGTCACCAGCACCGGTGGATTGAGCGGCTCCAGCGACAAGGTGTAACGGGCCCAGGAGGAGGGGAGATCCGCCAGCAGGGTGTCGTTATTGAAGACATGGAGGTCATCGGGTCGGGAGAAGTCCACCTTGATCGCCATGGCGTCGGAGAGCTTGCGGGTCAGCACTCCCTGCACCTCCTCCAGCACCTGCGTCTTGCGTTCGCTGTCGGGGATGGCGTTGATGTGGATCTCTTCCTCGTTGAGCGAGACGAAGAAGCGGCTGCCCCCCATGTTGCGCAGCTGGTCCAGCGCGATATGGCGATACTGCAGCGGCAGGGATTTGAAGAAGTTGACGGTGGAAGCGGCAGACATGGCGAGGTTGCGGGTGGTGCTGAGCATCCCCTCCAGTTCCCGCTTCTGGATCTGCTGCATCCAGATGCCGGTCAGAATGGTCTGGGAGAGCAGGATGGCCAGCAACAGCAGCAGGATCATCCGTGACAACAGGGAGCGGGGTACCAGCGCCCCCCAGGACCACTTGTTGCTCATGGCAGCTCGTGCACCTCGGCAATCAGCATGTAGCCACTGCCGCGAATGGTCTTGATGATGCGCGGGCTCTTGCCGTTGTCGCCCAGCTTCTGGCGCAGACGGCTGATCTGCACGTCGATACCGCGCTCCATCGGCAGACTTTCGCGACCGCGGGTGGCATCCGAGATGGTGTCGCGATCCAGCACCACGCCGGGCTGTTGCAGGAACATGCCGAGCAGCATGGCATCGCTGCCGGAGAGATCCAGCAGGCTGCCATCGTCATGGGTCAGCTGGTGGCTCAGGGTGTCGAGGGTCCACTCGGCAAAACGCAGGCGGCGGCTTGGCTCTTTCTCTTTTTCCGGCTGGCGGAATTCGGCGCGGCGTAGCAGTGCCTTGATGCGGGCCTGCAGTTCACGGGGGCTGAACGGCTTGGCGATATAGTCGTCAGCACCCAGTTCCAGACCGATCACCCGATCCGCTTCGTCGGAGGCGGCGGTCAGCATGATGATGGGCACCTGGGAGTCACGACGGATCTGCTGGCAGAGGGTAAAACCGTCCTCGCCGGGCATCATGATGTCCAGAATAATCAGGTCCGGGCTGTGCTGGGCGAGTTGCTGACGCATCTCGTTGCCCTCCGCCGCCGTCAATACCTGAAAGCCCGCCCGGGTCAGGTACTCATTGAGCAGCTCGCGGATCTCTTGGTCGTCATCGACGATCAGCAGTTGTTTGCTCATTGACATATGTATGTGCATCCACCCATTTTTTTGTGCAGATTGAACCTGTCGGGGGAGTAAAAAGCAAGCAAGCCCCCTATCTAATGTGAGGTTTAAGGCAATAACAGCCTATTGATAAGATTAAAACGAAAAAAGGCCGACCCAAACGGGACGGCCAACAGACAGCTTCTGACCACTGACGAGCACCCCGTGTGGCGCTCGTCACAGACTTGAAAAGGGGCCAGTCAGACTGGCCCCGAAAAGGGACAACTCTCAGTAGTGCATCCCGTCGATCCGGTTGGTTATCACACCCGTTCAAACACGGTGGCGATACCCTGACCCAGACCGATACACATGGTGGCAACCCCCAGGGTGGCATCCTTCTCCTCCATCAGATTGATGAGGGTGGTGGAGATGCGGGCACCGGAGCAGCCGAGCGGGTGACCCAGCGCAATGGCGCCGCCGTTGAGGTTTACCTTCTCGTCCACCAGATCCTGCAGACCCAAATCCTTCACGCAGGGCAGGGACTGGGCGGCAAACGCCTCGTTCAGTTCGAACAGGTCGATATCACCGACGGTCAGACCGGCACGTTTGAGCGCCTTCTGGGTGGCTGGCACCGGGCCGTAACCCATGATGGCGGCGTCACAGCCGGCGATGGCCATGGCACGTACCTTGGCGCGCGGGGTGAGGCCGAGCGCCTTGGCGCGGTCCGCACTCATCACCAGCATGGCAGCGGCGCCATCGGACAGGGCCGAGGAGGTGCCGGCGGTGACGGTGCCGTTGACCGGGTCGAACACCGGGCGCAGCTGGCTCAGGGTGTCGACCGTGGTCTCGGGGCGAATCACCTCGTCATAGTCGTAGAAGAAGCGGGCGCCGCTGGCGTCATGGCCTTCCAGCCCGACGATCTCCTTGGCGAAACGGCCTTCCACGGTGGCGGCGTGAGCGCGGCGGTGGGAGCGGGCGGCAAACTCGTCCTGCTGTTGACGGCTGATGCCGTGCAGCTTGCCGAGCATCTCGGCGGTCAGCCCCATCATGCCGGAGGCTTTCGCCACCGATTTGGCCATGCCGGGGTGGAAGTCCACCCCGTGGCTCATGGGCACGTGGCCCATGTGCTCGACGCCGCCGATGATGAAGATGTCGCCGTCACCCACCTGGATGGCGCGGGAGGCATCGTGCAGCGCCTGCATGGAGGATCCGCACAGGCGGTTGACGGTGACCGCCCCCACCTGTTTCGGGATGCCGGCCAGCAGAGCGGCGTTGCGGGCGATGTTGAAGCCCTGCTCCAGGGTCTGCTGCACGCAGCCCCAGTAGATGTCCTCGATCTCGTTCGGGTCGAGGTTGGGGTTGCGCAGCAGGATGGATTTCATCAGGTGCGCGGACAAGTCTTCTGCACGTACGTTGCGGAAGGCGCCGCCCTTGGACCGGCCCATCGGGGTCCGGATACAGTCGACAATGACTACGTCTTTCATGAATGGATCTCCTTTCCGCAATCAGTAGAAGGTTTTGCCCTGGGCGGCCATCTCACGCAGCTTGTCGCTGACGCGATAGAGCGGGCCAAGGTCGGCATACTGGTCGGCCATGGCCACATAGCGATCCAGACCGATAGTGTCCAGATAGCGGAACACGCCGCCGCGGAAGGGAGGGAAGCCCAGACCGTAGACCAGCGCGATGTCGGCTTCGGCTGGGGTGGCGACTATGCCCTCTTCCAGACAGAGCACCACCTCGTTGATCATCGGGATCATCATGCGGGCGATGATGGCGTCCTTGTCGAAATCCTGTTTCGGCTTGGCAATCGGGGCCAGCAGCTCGTAGCTGGCGACATCGGCCACCTTCTTCGGTTTGCCCTTCTTGTCAGCCTCGTAGGCGTAGAAGCCCTTGCCGTTCTTCTGACCGAAGCGGCTCGCCTCGTACATTACGTCGATGGCGGTGCGGCCTTCCTTGCTCATGCGCGCCGGGAAGCCTTGCGCCATCACATCACCGGCATGGTGGCCGGTGTCGATGCCGACTACGTCCAGCAGGTAGGCGGGGCCCATGGGCCAGCCGAACTCCTTCTCCATCACCTTGTCGACGGCGGCGAAGTCGGCGCCATCGGCGACCAGCTTGTTGAAGCCGAAGAAGTAGGGGAACAGCACGCGGTTGACGAAGAAGCCCGGGCAGTCGTTGACCACCACAGGGGACTTGCCCATGGCGGCGGCGTAGGCCACCACGCGGTTGATGGTGTCGTCCGAGGTTTGTTCGCCGCGGATGATCTCCACCAGCGGCATGCGGTGCACCGGGTTGAAGAAGTGCATGCCGCAGAAGTTCTCGGGGCGCTTCAGGCTCTTGGCCAGCAGGGAGATGGGGATGGTGGAGGTGTTGCTGGCGAGCACGGCGTCTTCGCCAATGATCCCTTCCACTTCGCCCAGTACGGCGGCTTTCACCTTGGGATTCTCGACCACGGCTTCGACTACGACGTCCACGCCTTTGACGTTGTCATAGCTGAGGGTCGGGGTAATGGCGGAGAGCACCTGGCCCATCTTGATGCCGTCGATGCGGCCCTTCTCGAGCTGGCCATTGAGCAGCTTGGTGGCCTCATTCATGCCAAGTGCCAGCGCCTTCTCGTTGATATCCTTCATCACCGCCGGAATGCCCTTGCTGGCAGACTGGTAGGCGATGCCGCCACCCATGATGCCGGCACCCAGTACGGCGGCGTGGCCAGTGGCCTTAGCAGCCTGCTTGGCCGCCTTCTTGGCCAGCGCCTTGATGTGTTGATCGTTCAGGAAGATGCCGACCAGCGCCTTGGCTACATCGGTCTTGGCCAGCTTGATAAAGCCCTGTGCCTCAACGACCAGCGCTTCGTCACGGCTCATACCTGCGGCGGCCTCGACGGTTTTCACCGCCGTCATCGGTGCCGGATAGTGTTTGCCCGCCACGGCGGCAACCATGCCGGCGGCGGTGGTGAAGCTCATCATGGCTTCCAGTTTGGAGAGGCGCAGCGGCGCTTTTTTGGCGGCGCGACGGCTCTGCCAGTCCAGCTTGCCCGCAATGGCGTCCTGGATCATCTGCAGCGCAGCGCTCTGCAGCGCGTCAGGGGCGACTACGGCGTCGATAGCGCCCACCTTGAGGGCGTCATCGGCACGGTAATCCTTACCGGTGGTGATCCACTCGAGCGCGTTGTCGGCGCCGATCACTCGCGGCAGACGGACTGTGCCGCCAAAGCCCGGCATGATGCCGAGTTTGGTCTCGGGCAGGCCGATTTTGGCGGTGGTGTCGGCCAGACGGAAGTCGGTGGAGAGAATGGTCTCGCAGCCGCCGCCCAGAGCGTGACCCTTGATGGCGGAGAGGGTAGGCACCGGCAGATCTTCGATGGCATTGAAGATGTCGTTGGCCTTTTTCAGCCAGCCGAGCAGATCTTCTTGCGGCAGATCGAACAGTTCCAGGAATTCGGTAATGTCGGCACCGACGATAAAGGCGTCTTTGCCGGAGGTGAGGATCAGACCTTTTAGTTCACGTTCTTGTTGTAATGCGGCGATCGCTTCGCTCAGGGAGAGCAGGGTAGCGCGATCCAGCTTGTTGACTGAACCCGGGGCATCAAACCTCAGCTCGGCGATGCCGTTTTCGAGGTAGCTGACCGACAGGGTTTCGCCTTGGTAGATCATGAGAGTGTCTCCTTGTTCCCACTCAGTGGGGAGTGGTGCTCCTTTATCCCCAGCAGGGGGCGAGGCTCACTATTGATCCAAAAGGAGACATTTTCAACACCTATTTAAAACATTTGTTTAACAGTTATCGAGTAAAAGCTCCTCATCACAAAATGAGCAAAAGAGAGGCGCCTTGCGGCGCCCCGGATAGATGTGAGTTTGTTATCAACTGGCCAGTTCCGGCCGGTTGCGATACTGGTTCAGCACCTCGGGATCGGCGAGGGCATGGGTGTTGTTAACCGGCCGGTTGTGTACCACTTCACGCACCGCCAGTTCGACGATCTTGCCGGACTTGGTGCGGGGGATGGCATCCACCTGCAGGATGCGGGCGGGCACGTGGCGGGCGGTGCAATGTTGCTTTATTTGCTGGCGGATCCGCTCGCGCAGCGGCTCATCCAGCTTGCAGCCAGCCTTGAGCTTGACGAACAGCACCACCCGCTCGTCCTGCTGCCACTGCTGGCCGATGACTATGCTCTCTTCTACTTCCTCCAACTGCTCGACATAGCGGTAGATCTCGCTGGTGCCGATACGCACGCCGCCCGGGTTGAGGGTGGCGTCGGAGCGGCCGTAGAACAGAATGCCACCGGTCGGGGTTAGCTCAATCCAGTCGCCGTGGCACCAGATGTTGTCGAACCGTTCGAAGTAGGCGGCGTGGTACTTGTCGCCATTTTCGTCACCCCAGAAGTAAATGGGCTGGGCCGGGAACGGCTTGGTACAGACCAGTTCGCCCTTCTCCCCCTGCACCGGCTGGCCCGCTTCGTTGAATACCTGCACCGCGAGACCGAGGCCGCGCCCCTGACTCTCGCCGCGATAGACAGGGCTGAGCGGGTTGCCGATGACGAAGCAGGAGCAGATATCGGTGCCGCCTGAGATGGAGCTGAGCTGCACATTCTGCTTTATCTGCTGATAGACGTAGTCGAATCCCTCCGGCGACAGCACAGAGCCGGTGCTGCAGATCAGCCGCAAGTACGGCAAGTCGTGGCTCTTGATGGGGGCATAACCCTGCTTGTGCAGCGCATCAAGATATTTGGCCGAGGTACCGAACAAGCTGACCTGCTCGTCGCGGGCCAGATCCCACAGCACGTTGCCATCCGGGTAAAATGGCGAGCCGTCATAGAGCACCAGGGTGGCGCCGGAGGCGAGGGCGCTCACCAGCCAGTTCCACATCATCCAGCCGCAGGTGGTGAAGTAGAAGATCCGCTCCCCCGGTTTGATGTCGCAGTGCAGCTGGTGCTCTTTCAGGTGTTGCAGCAGGGTGCCGCCAATCCCGTGCACGATGCACTTGGGTTTGCCGGTGGTGCCGGAAGAGTAGAGGATGTAGAGCGCGTCATTGAAAGCCATCGGCTCGAACTGGAGGCTGGCGTCCGGCTGGCTCGCCAGCAGTTGCTGCCAGTCGTGGCCAAGCTGCAGCGGGTTGCCGAGCAGGGGGATCATCACCGTTTGCTCTATGCTGCCGATCTGGCTCACCACGCTGGCGACCTTCTGTTGAATGTCGATAGCTTTGCCGTTGTAGCGATAGCCATCCACCGCAAACAGCACTCGTGGTCGGGTCTGGCCGAAGCGCTCCACCACGCTGGCTTCACCGAAGTCGGGGCTGGTGGAGGTCCAGATCGCCCCAATGCTGGTGGTTGCCAGCATGGCAACCACGGTTTCCGGAATATTGGGCAGGTAGGCGGCGACCACATCGCCACGACCAATCCCCTGATTGCGCAGCCACTGAGCCAGCCGGGCAACCTGATCACTCAGTTCACCCCAGCTCAGAGTACGGCTTGGACCCCCTTCGATGCGGGATATGATGGCCGGGCTCTCGTCTTGACGGCGCAGCAGGTTTTCGGCGAAGTTGAGGCAGCTATCGGGGAACCAGCGAGTGCGCTGCATATCCTGACGGTTCTCCGCCACTATGTTGCCGAGCTCGCCCTTGACGCCACAGTGCTGCCATACCAGTGGCCAGAAACGGGTAGTCTTCTCCACCGACCATTGGTAAAGCTGCGGGTAATTCTGCAACTGCAAGCCGTGGAAACGGTTCACCTCCGCCATAAAACGGTAGAGGTTGGATTGCTGCATCCCGAGCGGATCTGGTTGCCACAGGCAGAGGTTGTCCATGAGTAATCCCTGACTTCATGTATCTACCGGCAGTGTATTGAATTGTTTTTGATTTGTTAATGATTGGTTTTCTGTTGATAACAAACACGTTTGTAACGTATGCGTTACCTCACGAAGCGGCAGCTTGACGGGTCGAGCCGCCAAGCTCTTGATGTTATGCTGCAATTACATTCACCTCGGAGCAGGACGCCATGAGCAGCTACAGCCAACTTTTTGCCCAGCACCTCGATACCTTGCAGCAGCGCAGCCGCGACATTCTGCAACAACAGGGGCTCAGCGGACTGGCCATCCACTCCGGCCAGACTCACCGTATCTTCCTCGATGATCAGGATTACCCGTTCAAGGTAAACCCGCACTTCAAGGCCTGGTTGCCGGTACTGGACAATCCCCATTGCTGGCTGCTGGTGGACGGGGTGAACAAACCGGTATTGCTGTTCTACCGCCCGGTGGATTTTTGGCACAAGGTGGCGGATCTGCCCAATGCCTTCTGGGTCGAGTTCTTCGATATCCGTTTCCTGACCCGGCCGGAACAGGTGGCTGATCACCTGCCAGCCAACAAACAGGAGTGGGCCTATCTGGGGGGCCATCTGGAAGTAGCCGAACTGCTTGGTCTGACCCAGCCCAATCCCGAGGCGGTGCTCAATTACCTGCACTATCACCGCGCCTACAAGACCCCCTACGAGCTGGAGTGCCTGCGTGAGGCGAACCGGATCGGGGTACGCGGCCATATCGCCGCCAAGGACTCCTTTATGGCGGGGGCGAGCGAGTTCGAGATCAATCTGGCCTACATGAAAGCGGTCGGGCAGGGAGCCAATGAGGCGCCCTACGGCAATATCGTCGCCATCAACCGCAATGCGGCCATCCTTCACTACACTCATTTGTCTGCCGTGCGGGTGCCGGATGCGGAGCGCCACTCCTTCCTGATCGATGCCGGCGTCGATTTCCACGGTTATGCCTCCGATATCACCCGTACCTGGGCGTGGCGGCGAGGCGAGTTTGCCGATCTGATTGCAGCCCTCGACGAGCAGCAGCAGGAGATCATCAAGGAGATCAAACCGGGTCGCCGCTACAGCGAGCTGCATCTGCAGATGCACCACAAGCTGGCGCGCCTGCTGCAAGCGACCGAGCTGGTGGACATGTCGGTTGACGAGATGATCAACACCGGGGTGACCAACGTCTTCTTCCCTCACGGCCTCGGCCACTTCCTCGGTCTGCAGGTACACGATGCGGGTGGTTTCATGCAGGATGAGCGCGGCACCCATCTGGCGGCGCCCGAGCTGTTCCCCTATCTGCGCTGCACCCGGGTGATGGAGGTGGATCAGGTGTTCACCATCGAGCCGGGACTCTACTTCATCGACAGCCTGTTGGAGCCGCTGCGTCAGGGCGAACAGGGCAAACGGGTCAACTGGAACAAGGTCGAGGCACTGCGGCCGTTTGGCGGCATCCGCATCGAAGATAACATTGTGCTGCACGCCAACGGGGTGGAGAACATGACGAGACAAGCAGGGCTCTGATGGCGGCTGCTTACTCCATTCCGGCTGCCTCGCTGGAACTGACCGAAGAGATAAAGAAGAGCCGCTTCATTACCCTGATCGCCCACACCCCGACCGTCGAGGTGGCCAAGGGGTGGGTCAACGAGATCAAGCGCCAACATCCGACCGCTCGCCACCACTGCTGGGCTTTTGTAGCGGGCGCACCGCAAGATAGCCAGGTCTATGGCTTCAGCGATGATGGCGAACCGTCCGGTACGGCGGGCAAGCCGATCCTGGCCCAGTTGATGGGCTCGGGGCTCGGTGAAATCTGCGCCGTGGTGGTGCGTTACTACGGCGGCATCCAGCTTGGCACGGGTGGACTGGTCAAAGCTTATGGGGGCGGCGTGGGGGCAGCTCTCAAGCAGCTGCCAACCCTGCTCAAGGTGCCGCGTACTCCTTCCTCCATTCATTGCGACTATGGCGACATGGGCGTGGTCGAGTCACTGATAAGCAGTCACAACGGCGAGCTGCTGGCAGCCGATTACGGCCAGCAGGTCACCCTGCAGGTGGCGTGGGAGTCTGAAGTATGGGAGAGGGTTGACCGCGAATTGACCGATCGGACTCATGGGCGGGTATCCCTCCGTCCCTTAGATGGCTAGAATCCATCGCTCTTTACTTGGGGAAAGGGAGCTGTAATGCACATCCTGAGCATTATTCGCATTGTTGGCTTGCTGGTTGCGCTGTTCAGCTCGACCATGCTGTTGCCTGCGTTGGTGGCTTTTGGCTATCGGGATGGTGGTGGTGCCGAGTTCGTCAGCTCTTTTCTGATCGCCTTGCTACTCGGCGTGGTGCTCTGGTTTCCCAACCGCTATCACAAGAAGGAGCTCAGATCGAAAGAGGGTTTCCTCATTGTGGTGTTGTTCTGGGTGGTGCTGGGCAGTGTCGGTGCGGTTCCTTTCATCATCAGCGATGTACCTGGCATGTCAGTTTCGGAAGCCTTCTTCGAGTCGTTTTCCGGTCTGACCACCACGGGGGCTACGGTGTTGACCGGGTTGGATGATCTGCCCAAGGCATTCCTGTTCTACCGCCAGTTGTTGCAGTGGCTGGGAGGGATGGGGATCATCGTGCTGGCGGTAGCCGTATTACCGTTGCTTGGGATCGGGGGGATGCAGCTCTATCGCGCCGAGATCCCCGGGCCTGTCAAGGATACCAAGGTGACGCCGCGCATCGCCGAAACCGCCAAGGCACTCTGGTTCATCTATCTGTTGCTGACCTCGCTCTGCACCCTGGCTTACTGGATGGCGGGCATGACCTTGTTCGATGCCATCTGCCACTCCTTTTCCACCCTCTCCATCGGTGGTTTTTCTACCCACGATGCCAGCATAGGTTTCTTCAACAGCCCGGTTATCAACCTGATTACCGTGTTGTTCCTGTTGATCGGCAGTATCAACTTCGGCCTTCACTTCATGGTCTTCGCCCACAGGCCGGTACGGTTGTTCAGTTATCTGAGAGATCCTGAGGTGAAGGTGTTTCTCGGCATTCAGTTGTTCCTATTTCTGTTCTGTGCTGCAGTATTACTGCAACACAATCATTACGAACACTGGCAAGAGACCCTCAATCACGCTCTGTTCCAGTCAGTTTCGCTGGGTACGACAACTGGTTATAGCACCGCCAGCTATGCAGACTGGCCCTCTTTCCTGCCCATCATGCTGATGTTCTCCTCCTTTATCGGCTGCTGTGCCGGCAGTACCGGCGGTGGTATCAAGGTGATGCGCTTCATGATTCTCTTTATGCAGGGGATGCGGGAACTGAAACGGTTGGTACATCCAAGGGCCGTCTACACCCTGAAGCTGGGACGCAAGGCGGTGCCGGAACGGGTGGTTGAAGCGGTCTGGGGATTCTTCGCAACCTACATCATCCTCTTTGTGCTCTTTATGCTGGCGTTGATCGCGACGGGTATGAATGAGGTAACCGCCTTCTCGGCAGTGGCGGCAACTTTGACCAACGTTGGGCCTGGACTGGGAGATGTGGCTGCCAATTTCTCCGGTACCAGCGCACCGGCAAAGTGGATTCTGGTGTTGGCCATGCTGTTTGGCCGATTGGAAATCTTCACGCTTCTGGTACTGTTTACTCCTGCATTCTGGCGTAGTTGAGGTAGTTATGGACAAGATTCTGGTGCTTTATTCCTCTCGGGATGGCCAAACCCGCAAAATAGTCGATGTCATGCTGGAGCAGATGCCGGGATGCGAAGTGGTGATGCACGACCTGCACACCTTGCCGATGTGCAACCTCAGCAAGTATGCCAAGGTCTTGATCGGCGCCTCCATTCGTTATGGCAACTTCCATCCCAGCCTGTTCAGCTTTATTCATGCCCATCAGGAGCAGCTGGAGGTGGCCAATGCGGCCTTCTTCTGTGTCAACCTGACGGCCCGCAAGCCAGAGAAGCAGACGCCGCAAACCAATGCCTATATGAAGAAGTTCCTGCGCCTCTCGCCCTGGAAGCCGAAAACTCTGGGTGTGTTTGCTGGAGCGTTGCAGTACTCCCGCTACAACTGGTGGCAGACTCGCATCATCCAGCTGATCATGAAGATTACCGGTGGCAGTACCGACACCAGCAAGGACATTGAGTTTACCGATTGGGAAAAGGTGCGCAGCTTTGCACGCGAATTCTGGTCAAAAAGGTAGCAGTGTGATGTGAATTCAGGGCTTTTTGCCCGAAACAGCCCCGCCGACGCGGGGCTTTTGTTTAATAAAGCAACGGTTGAACCGGAAAACTGTAAAAAGTGCCATTTTTTGCATTTTCCCTCTTGTCATCCCGGCGCGGCTCCCTATAATGCGCCCCTACCAGCACGGCGGAACACGCCGAACTGCCGAACTGATGAGCCAGCTTCCTAGCGAAGTGGGCGCCGAAAGAAAAGCGAAAACAATCGCTTGACTTTCGAAGCGAGAAGCGTAATATGCGCCTCCTCAACGCGACAAGCGTCACGCTCTTTAACAATTTGAATCAAGCAATCTGTGTGGGCACTCACAGCATCGAACATCAAAAACAATTTTTGATTTTC
>NZ_JAAKVA010000022.1:0-63635 GCF_049175415.1 Aeromonas sp. 600527
TGCCTCTGCCTCTGCCTCTGCCTCTGCCTCTGCCTCTGCCTCTGCCTCTGCCTCTGCCTCTGCCTCTGCCTCTGCCTGCTTCCCAAATGTGCAGTTGGGAGAAGGGGTCAGGTTTAGCCTGCCAGATATGAGTGGGGCTTAAGCCAACACACTACAAACCCTGCATGCAGAAACAACAAGGGCTGCACAATGTGCAGCCCTTGCCTCTGGAAAATAGCGGGTATCAGCTGGCCCAGGTGATGATGTGATCGATCCATTCACCCGCCTGATCCTCGTGAATGACCTTGCCACGGACGGATTGACCTGCCTGATGCATCGCGGAGCGACTGCCGGTTAGCAGAGGATGCCACTCTGGCAGAACGTCACCTTCAGCCAGCAGACGATAGGCGCAGGTTGAGGGGAGCCAGTCATATTCGGCGATCTTGTCATGGGTGATCTGCAGACAGTCAGGCTCTTTTTTGAAACGATTGGCGTAATCAGAGCACTGACAGGTCTTGGTGTTAAGCAAATTGCAGGCGACATTGGTGAAAACCAGTTCGTCGGTATCTTCATCGATCAGCTTGTTGAGGCAGCATTTTCCGCAACCATCGCAGAGAGATTCCCATTCGGACTCAGTCATCTGCTGCAGACTCTTGGTCTGCCAAAAAGGGGATTGCATCATACCGCTCACTTATTACACCTGATAAAACGCGTGATTATACCCCTTGTTACCCGGTATTTCAAGGAGAGGGTCACTCCGGTGGGCAAATTGTCGTGATCAGCTCAAATGAATGCAATGACTCACCGTCTCTATATTGCTCAAACGGGTTCGCTGTTGGGCAGTTAGCCCCGCAGGCTTGAATACTTGGGCTGCATGATTGTCCACTTCAGGTTTTACTTTCTGCTTCTGCTTCTGCTTCTGCTTCTGCTTCTGCTTCTGCTTCTGCTTCGATATTAGCCACATCTGCTGATGTTTGTCTGCTTGCAGCGAGCAGGGCCAAATGATCTTCGATGCCTGCCGTCGGGCTGTTGCACGCTTGTCTTTCAAATAAAGCCGCTGGTCACATATTGTTTGTGCCCTTCTGTCACTGCGACCCGCGGGAGAGCCTGCGTAGGCGTTCGTTTTTTGTCTTAATGATTGAGATAGATATCTTGCTCTGCATAGGCCAGCAGAGGTTTGCCGGGGTTTGTCCGTTTCGCGCCAAAGAAGCGGGTGAATACGCCAGATTGCTGCCCCATTCGCTGTAGTTTGACGTGATCCAGCTCGATCTGCTCAGGTAGCCAGGTAAATACGGCTGCACAGTGACCATTACCCAGACTGCGCTCCAGAGTTTGCTGCCAGTTCTTGATTTTGGGGCTATGTACCACCAGCACTCTCTTGGGATCGATGCCTCGCTCCTCCAGACGGCTTACTGTGGGTCGTCCCGGTGGGGCGATCAACAAGATCCAGCCGGTATGAGCCTCCCCAAGCTTTGTCAGCTCGCTCAGAAACTGATCATCAGACTGGATAGTCACACCATAATGAGCCAACTCCGCTTTGCAGGCGGTTCTGGTGGGCCAAGGCTTGCTCATGACACGATTCATCGCAAAGGGCAGTGAGTGCAGGGGCTGGTTCATATATGGGTTTCCTGTATGAATATCCAAGCTGTATGCGCATACAGTAGTTCTATCCTGTGGCAGTGACAAGGTGTTTTTGCTGAAAAATGTGATGGTGTTGGCATGTGTCGTTAGTAAGGTTATGTTTTTAAACACTATTTAATATAAAGCTGGTTGGGTGTTTTTCGTACTATGGACAAAACTTGCGTAACCGCCCATGGTTATACAGGTCATTTACAGGAGGTGCCGCCATGGATATCAGTACCTTGCAACGTCTTGATGCCAACATCTTGCTGGGCATCATCAATGAGAAGCTAAGGCTTGAGTGTGACGGGTTGGAGGAGTTGCTGGCCTATTACGATATGAGTGAAGAGCAGTTGGCAGGGCGTCTGGATCAGATTGGGTACCATTACGATCCATTGAGCAATCAGTTCAAGGCACATCTTTAAGGGTGCAATGATTGCTTCATATTTATACGGTAATTTTTCAGGTACATTGAAATCGGTTTCAATGTGTCGTCTTGCTGCCTATTTTCAGGGATTTTCAAGGCTTGGCAATCTCTGAAAACCTATTCATGCCAGAATATTTTTATTGTTTCATTAAGCTTATGATAATAAAGGGAATGTTTGTTTTTGTGCGATCAATTAAAGGAAAGGGTTTTCAAGCTTTTCAGGCTGTTTTTATCGGTTAAAGTGTGACTTGCGTTAACTTTTAATTCTGCCGCTTTAGTTAGTATTCTCACGCCGGTACATATTTTGAGATAACAACAGCGCCGGTCCCGCAAGCGGGATAACAATTTTATTTGTAACGAAGGAATATGGTTTATGGCTACCAAGAAGAAGACAGACCAGGATCTCCAACTGGATAAAGATCAGCTCAAGGCGAGTATCGTGCGTCACCTGCGTTCTACCTTGGGAACAAGCGAACAGAAAGCCTCTCCCGAAGCGTGGTGGAAAGCCACTGCGGCGGCCGTCAATGAACAGGTGTACGAGCGCCTGACCCGCACTCAGCAGACTCATTTCAAGAAAGATACTCGTGCGATTCACTATCTCTCTGCTGAATTCCTGATGGGACGATTGACTTCCAACAACCTGCACAACCTCTCCCTCTACAAGACTTGCGAAGAGGCGCTGGGCGAACTTGGTCTGGAACTGACCGACCTGTGCGAACAAGAGCCGGATATGGCACTCGGCAACGGCGGCTTGGGTCGTCTGGCTGCCTGCTTCATCGACTCGCTGGCCACTCTGAACTATCCGGCGGTTGGTTACGGTATCCACTACGAACACGGTCTGTTCCGTCAGGAAATCCAGGATGGCCGCCAGATCGAGCGTCCGGACTCCTGGCGTGAATATGGCAACCCATGGGAGATCTGCCGTCCCGAGTCGGTACAAGAAGTGCCGCTCTATGGCTATGTCGAGACCGTGTTTGGTGACAATGGTGGCCTGAAGAAGGTATGGCACGCCGGGCGCAAGATCAAAGGGGTGCCTTGGGATATTCCGGTGGTCGGTTTTGGCGGTCATACCGTCAACATCCTGCGTTTGTGGGAATCCCGCGCCTCCGAGTTTTTCGATTGGGACGTGTTTAACGCAGGTGGTTACATCGACTCCCAGGCTGAGAAAGCCCAGGCCGAGACCATCTCCAAGGTGCTGTATCCGAACGATGAGACCGATGCAGGTAAAGAGCTGCGTCTGATCCAGCAGTACTTCTTCTGTGCTTGTTCCATCAAGGACATCATGCGCCGCTACAAGCGGGTCCATGGCAGTGACTTCAGCAACTTTGCCGCGCAAATTGCCATTCAGCTTAACGATACTCACCCGACTGTCGCCATCCCGGAACTGATGCGGGTGCTGGTGGACGAGGAAGATCTGAACTGGGATGCCGCTTGGGCCATTTGCTATCAGGTATTCTCTTATACCAACCACACTCTGCTGCCGGAAGCGCTGGAGAAGTGGTCGGTCAGCCTGTTCGAGAAAGTACTGCCTCGCCATCTGGAGGTGATTTACGAGATCAACGCCCGTTTCCTGAACGAGTTGGTGGAGCCCAAGTGGCCGGGCAACGATGCCATCAAGGCCAAGCTCTCCATCATCGAAGAGGGTGATGTACGCAAGGTTCGCATGGGCAACCTGTGCGTGATCGGTTCGTCCAAAGTGAACGGTGTGGCCGAGATCCACTCCAAGCTGGTGAAGGAAGATCTCTTCCCCGAGTATGCCGAGCTGTGGCCGGAAAAAATGTGCAACGTGACCAACGGGGTAACCCCGCGTCGCTGGCTGCTGGCGTGCAACCCGGAACTGGCTGGCCTCTACAACGAAGTAGTGGGGAAGGAGTGGCCGCTGCAACTGGACAAACTGCGTGGCGTGGTGAAGTTTGCCGACGACAAGGCGTTCCAGCAGCAGTTCATGACCATCAAGCGTCACAACAAAGAGAAGCTGGTCAAGGTCATCAAAGACGAAACAGGTATCGATGTCAGTGCCGAGGCGATCTTTGATGTTCAGATTAAGCGTCTGCACGAGTACAAGCGCCAGCAGCTGAACCTCATTCACATCATGGCGCTCTATCGTCGTCTGCTGGCCAACCCGGACTATGACATGCATCCGCGCGTGTTCATCTTCGGCTCCAAAGCGGCGCCCGGTTACAAGCTGGCCAAAGACATTATCTATGCCATCAACAAGCTGGCGGATCGGGTCAATAACGATGCTCGTATCCAGGGCAAGCTGAAAGTGGTGTTCATGCCGAACTACCGCGTGAGTCTGGCCGAGAAGTTGATCCCGGCGGCAGATGTCTCCGAGCAGATCTCTACTGCAGGCTACGAAGCATCCGGTACCGGCAACATGAAGATGGCGCTCAACGGTGCAATCACCATCGGGACGCTGGATGGAGCCAACATCGAGATCGCCGAAGAGGCGGGGGCCGAAAACTGCGCCATCTTCGGTCTGAACGTGGACGAAGTGAAGTCGCTGAAGGCGCGCGGTTACAACCCGTACGACTTCTACTATGCCAACTCCGAGCTCAAAGCCGTGCTGGACTGGTTTGATACCGACTACTTCACCCCGGGTCGTCCGGGTGAGCTGGCCTCCATCAAGCGCTCCTTGCTGGAAGGGGGAGACCCTTACCTGACCTTGGCGGACTTCCAGTCCTACTCGGATGCACACAAGCTGATCGATACCTGGTATCGGGATCCGGCGCTGTGGGCGAAGAAGGCCATTATCAACTCTGCCACCATGGGCAAGTTCAACTCTGACCGCTCCATTCAGGATTACGTTGATCGCATCTGGAAGCTGAAACCCTGCAACATTGGTTGATCGCTTCTGAATATGAGAACCCCGCTATGCGGGGTTTTTTTATGGCTGTAGGTATCGAGCATGAATATTGGCACACCATTCGGGACAAAATTGTGCTCAGAGCCAGATGCACAAGACATCGATTTATAACTTCTTCTGTTATTGCTAACCCTATTCCGGCAACAACACTCATCTCCTGGTCTCAGGATTGCGCAACTTTAGGAAGCCAACATCATTTGTACTCTCGGGGCTGTCGCATAGCACAAGCTGATGGATGTACAGGGATGTGGCAGATGGTCGTGAGTGTGCCAAAAAAGAGAAAGCCCCGACGATACGGGGCTTTGTTGGTACTTGGGGTTAATTGAGGAGCGCGGTGAGCGTGCAACCTTCCATCAATGCAGTATGTCGCCCATGAAATAGGCAAGCAGGGTCAAAATGACGGTGAAGACCAGGTTCAGCACCAGACCCGCCCGCATCATCTCACGCTGCTGGATATGACCGCTGGCGAAGACAATTGCGTTGGGCGGGGTGGCTACCGGCAGCATGAAGGCGCACGAGGCACCGACAGCGATCAGTACGGAGACGACAATGGGAGAGACTCCCAGTGCCTCTGCGACTCCGGCAAACAGTGGAACCAGCAGAGCGGCGGTAGCGGTGTTGGATACCAGCTCGGTCAGGAACACCACGAAGGCGGCAAGACAGAGCAGGATGACGAAGATCGGCATGGTGGCCAGACCGTTGGATAGGTGCTCCGCCAGGAAGGCGTTGGCCCCGGTCTGCTTAAGGATGGCGCTCAGGGTCAAGCCGCCACCAAACAGCATCAGTACTCCCCAGTCGGTGTTCTGGTTGATGTCATCCCAGCTTGCCACTCGGCTGACGGCAATGGCGATGATGGCTCCCATGGCGATCAGTGTATCAAATTGAGGTATTCCTCCCAGCGCCTGGGCAATAGGCTGGGAGCCAATCCACAACAGCACTGTGGTCAGAAAGATCAGCAGAGTCACCTTGCGCTGGCCAGTCCACTCTATGGTCACCTGCTCGGTGCTGACCTGGTGCGAGAGGTTGGGGCGGGTCACGAGATAGAGCAGACCGATCCCCACGGGCATGAAGATGAGGACTACAGGGATACCAAATTTCAGCCAGTCAGTAAAACCAAGTCCCATTTGGGCTGCTGCGATGGCGTTGGGCGGGCTGCCGACCAGGGTGCCGATACCGCCAATACTGGCGCTGTAGGCAACACCAAGCAAGACGAAGACCAGAGTACGCCGCTCCTTGTGAATGTCGAGGCCTTTGAGCATGCCAAGAGCCAGCGGCATCATCATGGCGGCGGTGGCGGTATTGCTGATCCACATGGAGAGTGCCGCAGTAATACTGAAGAGTACGATAGCAGCCCAGCCGAGGTGTCCCTTGGCAAGCTGCATCACCTTACCGGCAATCTGGGTGTCTAGTCCCTGTTTGGAAAGTGCAGCCGCCAAGGCAAATCCGCCAAAGAAGAGGAATAGTACCGGGTTAGCGAAGTCGGTCAACGACTTGCTCATATCAAACACCCCGAGCAGGGTGGCAAGCACCGGGATGGAGATCGCGGTGATAGTGATATTCACCGCTTCGGTTAGCCAGAGAATGGCGATAAAGATCAGAATGCCCAGCCCCTTGTTGACCATGGGGTCAAAAGGGAGCCAGGCGAGCATGGCGCATAGCAGGAGCAGATCCAGGATAACGATCCCGGTTTTGATATCCAGCCAACGAGATGGAGTTGCGGGTACAGCCGATGTGTGCATATCGTTCTCTCGGTTAATTTATGGTTGTTTTTGTGTTGCCGAGATTACATCCATTCACTTGTTTGAAACAGACTCACATATTGAAAATCAGCCTCTACTCACACACTCATTGATAAAAAAGGGGATTACCACACGCAAATAAAACAATATTGAAACATAAGTTAAACATTGATGAGCTGTGCCAGCCACTGCTTGAACATGGTTTTAGGCAAGGAGCCATTTATCTGATCCACCAGCTTGCCCTGCTTGAAGACCATCAGAGTGGGGATGCTGCGAATGGCATAACGTGTTGCAATTGCGCTTTGCTGCTCGGTATCGACCTTTACAAAGCGCATTCGAGGTTCGAGTTCGTTTGCCACGTCATGAAAGACGGGAGAGAATTGTTGGCAAGGTCCGCACCAGCTGGCCCAAAAATCGACCACGACCGGAATATCGGAGCTGATAAGGGTATCGAAGTTATCAGCCTTCCCGAGGCAAGGGGTCTGGCTGAACAGAGACGCCTTGCAGTGCCCACATTTGGCGGACTGGTTTACGTGGGTGGAGGGCAGGCGGTTTCTGGTAAAGCAGTGGCTACAATAAGTAGTGATAAATGACATAATAGCCTCCTTGAAGAGCGGCTCTGGTGGCTGTGACGAGAATAGTGCCAGAGTTAAATAGTCAAACAACGTTAACACAGTGCTCGGCTGGGGTGGATACTTCCACTCCGGGTTCTGCCCAAGCCGGATAATTCAGCGGCCCTTATAAGTAGAGAGTCAAAACGGGATGAATAAAGGATCACGGAAGAGCCCTGTGGTACTGCTGCTGGTTGCTGCCTTGTTGCTTGGCTTCTCGGTTATGTGCTGGCAGTTGCTTAGCCAGCAGCAGCGCGCATACAGCCTGAATCAGGCTGCGGAGGCTGTGCTGAACAGAATCAACACTGACAGTGTTTACCTGCTTGGTCGAGAGAGTGCCAATGATAGCAACGTCCAGCAACGGCTCGTCCAGTTATCCGGTATTCTGGATAGCTTTGTTCACAAAATCCGCAGTGATGCCGAGGTTGAGCAAACTCCTCTTTCCCGGAGGTTGCTGCAGGATTTGGATCTCTACCAGATGGAGCTGGCCAGACTGTACAGCATGGAAAAGGCGGTAGAATATATCGCGCAACCCTTTCAGCATCAGCTTGAGAAGGTTCGCACTATCACGCCGGCAGAGAGCCTTTTGCATCGTGACCTGAATGAGTTGGCCCAACTCAGCCATTTTTTGCAACACAGCGCCGATAACCAGTATCAACAACAGTTGAGCTTGTTGCAGCGCGATCTCGCTTCCCATTATGGCTCGCAACCCGAGGTGATCACCTTGGTTAACCTGAGCAAGGATTTGAGTCGTCAGGTGATGGCTTATCATACCCTGCGCCATCGTCTAATCGATATGCAGGTGAGCGATAACCTGGTGCGCTGGAAGATGGATAAACTGGAGCGGGCTTCATCATTGCTGAACCGCTTCTATTTAATGGTGCTTGGCGGTGCCTTGATCAGTTTTGTGCTGGTGGCCTATACCCTGTGGCGTCGTAATCAGAAATTGAGCGAGTTGTCCCGTCAGACAACTTTGCTGGCCCAGGCCAAAAGTGATTTTTTGGCCAACATGAGTCACGAGATCCGCACCCCCATGAACGCCATCATCGGCTTCAGCTCGCTGGCACTGCAGACTGAGCTTGATCAGCAACAGCGGGACTATCTGGGCAAGATCAAATCCTCATCCGATACCTTGCTTCTGCTGATCAATGACATCCTGGATTTGACCAAGGTGGAGTCCGGCAAACTGACGCTCGAGGAGATCGACTTCGATCTTAGCGAGCAGCTCGATTCGCTGGCAGGCATGTTTGCCGATTTGGCGGAGCGCAAACATGTGGAAGTGATCATTCGCAAGTCACCCGAGGTGCCGGTCTTTTTGCGTGGTGATCCCCTGCGGTTGGGGCAGGTGCTGGTCAATCTGGTGAATAATGCCATCAAATTCACCGAACGTGGCGAGGTCGAAGTCTGCATCGAGCTGGCCAACACTCATCCCATGCGGATCCGCTTCAGCGTGCGCGACACCGGTATTGGCATTGCTGAAGAGAAGCAGACTCAACTATTTCAGGCCTTTACCCAGCTGGAGGCGGGAAATACCCGTAAATATGGTGGCTCGGGTCTGGGGCTCAATATCTCCCAGCGGCTGGTTGAACTGATGGGAGGGCGGATCACCGTACAGAGCAAGCCCGGTGTCGGCTCTTTGTTCAAGTTCGATATACCGATGGCGCAAGCGGTCTATGGGGTGGCTGGACGAAAAGTCTTCTTCGAGAACCAACCGCTGGTGATGGTAATGGACGACAACGAACTGGTGCTGGATCTGGCCAAGGATATTCTCACTCGCGCAGGCGTGCGAGTGCTGCCGGTCAACTCCCTTTCCCGTGCCCGTCAGCTGCTCCGTGAAGAGGGGCCCAATCTGCGGCTGGCCATTCTCGACTGGCGCATGGGTCAGGAGGATGGACTCGATCTGGCGCTGGAGATGTATCAACACAGCCAGTGGCGGCGGATCCCCATCCTGATGATCAGTGCCTGGGCCAGGGAGGGGCTACACGCCCGGATGGACAGCATGGGACTGGTCCATTTTCTGCCCAAACCGATGACCGAGAATGCCCTGCTGGCCAAGGTGGACGAGCTGCTCAACGGCAGCTCCTACGAGCTCAACCTGCGCAAGGCCGAAGTGCAAGGGGATCAGCAGCACTTCAAATCCCTGTTGCAGGGTACCCGAGTGCTGTTGGCCGAAGACAACCGGGTCAATCAGCAGCTCATCATCGAGTATCTGCGGCGGGTCGATGCGGCGGTGTGCGTGGTCAGCAATGGTCGGGAGGCGGTGGAGCGGGTCGCCGAGCAGCCTTTTGACGTGATCCTGATGGATTTGCAGATGCCGGTGCTGGACGGGCTCGATGCTACCCGCCAGATCCGCAAGATGGTCGACAAACACGATGTGCCCATCATTGCCCTCACCGCCAGCGCCATGCCCGGTGACAAGGAGCGTTGCCTGGGGGTGGGGATGAATGGCTATGTCACCAAGCCGGTGAGCAAGCTGGATCTCTACAACAACCTGCTGCAGTGGGTAAAGCCGCAAGGGGTGGAGCAGGCGGGGATCATGGAGGTGAAACCGCCGGATATGATCGGGATCCTCGATCTGCAGGATGCACTCAAGCGGCTGGAGCAGGACAAGGAGGCATTGCAGATTCTGTTCAAGCTGTTCATGTCGGAGCACAAGGACGATCTGTGGGAGATCCGCTCCGCTCTGCGCCGTCAGCAGCCCGAGGTGGCCAGCAAGCTGCTGCACACCCTCAAGGGGGTGTCGGCCAATATCTCGGCGGCCCGTCTGCAATTGGTGGCTGGCGAGCTGGAGTGGCGCCTGCGGCAAAACGAGGTGCTAAGCGAGACGGATCTGGAGCAGTTGCAACAGGTCTTTAGCCAGACCCGGGAAGAGGTGTCACACTTCCTGTTGACCGGTGAGCAGCATGAAAATTCGTATAATCCCTATTCATCAGGGGATGATCGCATGTCACAGTGAATTAAATAGTAATTATTCTCAACCATCCCGGTTCGGGATATGATGAGCTTTCGTTCGAATCGCCTCCAGCCGGAGGCGATTGTTTTCATTCTTCTATTTCTGCGTGGCTTCTCTGATGGCCGTTCCTTGGAGCGGTCACGGGCAGAGAGCGCTAAAGGTTGGTGGTGTGAGCGTATTTTTACGATTGAGCTGGTTTTTCAAGGAGCAGTGGCCCCGTTATCTGGCCGCCATCTCCTTGCTGCTGATGGTGGCCCTGTTGACCGTTATTCCGCCCAAAGTGGTGGGCTGGGTGGTGGATGGCATCACCAAGGGTGGTCTCGACAATGGTACCCTGATGCGCTATCTGGCGGGGCTGTTTGGTCTGGGTGTGCTGATTTATCTGCTGCGCTACGTCTGGCGGGTGATGCTGTTTGGTGCCTCTTACCGTCTGGCCTATGTGTTGCGCAATCGCCTTTTCAGCCATTTCACCCAGATGAGCCCCGATTTTTATCAGCGCCACCGTACTGGCGATTTGATGGCCCATGCCACCAATGACATTCAGGCTGTGGAGATGACCGCTGGCGAAGGGGTGCTGACTCTGGTGGACTCCATCATGGTCGGGGTATTGGTGCTCTCCATCATGTGCAGCCAGTACTCCTGGCAGTTGACGCTGGTCTCCTTGCTGCCGCTGCCGGTGATGGCCTATTTCATGAACCGCTTCGGCACCCAGATCTACACCCAGTTCAAGGCTGCGCAAGGGGCCTTCTCCAGGCTCAACAACAAGACCCAGGAGGCTCTTTCCGGCGTGCGGGTGTTGAAATCCTATGCGGTTGAATCGCTGGAAGATGAAGGCTTTGCCGAGCTGACCAAACAGGCGGGGGAGCGCAATATGGCGGTGGCCCGCATCGATGCCAAATTCGATCCGGTCATCTATCTCTGTATCGGTTGCTCCTACTTCCTCGCGGTGGCGGGGGGCAGTGTGCTGGTGCTGCGCGATGAGCTGACCCTGGGTGAGCTCACCAGCTTCACCATGTACCTCGGCCAGCTGATCTGGCCGATGTTTGCCATCGCCTGGCTGTTCAACATCATCGAGCGGGGTCGCGCCGCCTACTCCCGTATCGAAAGCCTGCTTGGGGAGCGCAGCGATATCGAAGAGCCCGCCCAGCCGGCGGTGTTTACCTCTGCCTTTCCTTTGCAGATCAAAGGGGTGAGCTATCAACTCGAGCAGCGCACCCTGCTTGCGGATATCGACGTTACCCTCAAGCAAGGGGGAATGCTCGGAGTGGTGGGGCGCACCGGGGCAGGCAAGAGCTCCCTGCTCAAGCTGTTGATGCGCCTTGCCAATCCGACTCACGGTTCGATTGTCATGGGTGGCGTTCCGATTGACCAGCTGCCGCTCGCCACACTGCGCAGCCAGTTTGCCTATGTGCCGCAGGAGCCATTCCTGTTTTCCACCACTATCGCCGCCAATATCGCCCTCGGCAAACCCGATGCGAGCCGCGAGGAGGTCGAACGGGTGGCGCGCATTGCCTGTGTCCACGATGATATTGTGCGTTTCCCCAAGGGCTATGAGACCGAGGTGGGGGAGAAAGGGGTGACCCTCTCCGGCGGTCAGAAACAGCGGCTGGCCATTGCCCGCGCCCTGCTGCTGGATGCGCCCATTCTGGTGCTCGATGATGCGCTCTCGGCGGTGGATGCCCACACCGAGCAGCAAATTCTGCATGCCCTCAAAGCCCATCGTCGCACCCTGATCCTGGTCAGCCATCGCATGACGGCGGTGGAGCAGGCCGACGAGATCCTGGTGCTGGAGCAGGGGGCCGTTAGCGAACGGGGTCATCACGGTGCCCTGATGGCGCACAATGGCTGGTATGCAGATATGGTGCGTTACCAGCGTCTCGAAGAAGCGGTGGAGGAGAGCCTGTGAATCCGACCATTAAACGACTGCTCGCTTACTGCGCCCAGTATCCTCGCTGGCTTATTCAGGCGGGGATCTGTTTGCTGCTCGCAACCGGCGCCGAAGTGGCCGGACCGCTACTGATCAAGCTCTTTATCGATGACTATCTGGCGCCTCGCAATATTGTGCTGCCCACCATTGCCCTGATCGCAGCGGGCTATCTGGGTTTGCAGGTGCTGTCGGCGGCGGGTTTCTATTTGCAATCCTTGCGCTTCAATCGCATCGCTCAGGCGGTGGTGCAAACCCTGCGCGAGCAGGTATTTGCCACCGCCATCCGCTTGCCAGCCAGCTACTTTGACAAGCATCGCTCTGGCTCGCTGATTTCCCGCATCACCAACGACACCGAGGCGATCATGAACCTCTATGTGCAGGTGATCGGCTTGCTGGTGCAAAAGGTGGTGCTCTTGTGCGGCATCCTCATCTCCATGGCGCTGCTGGATCTGCGGCTGATGCTGGTCTGCTCCCTGTTGCTGCCTGCAGTGGGCGGGGTGATGTGGCTCTACCAGAAACTGAGCGTGCCGGTGGTGCGAGCGACCCGCAGTCTGCTCTCCGACATCAACAGCCGCCTCAACGAGTCGCTGCAGGGGATGCCGGTCATTCAGGCGATGGTGCAGGAGCGCCACTTTGCCAACGCCTTTGCCGAGGTGAACCAGCAGCACTGGTCGGCACGGATCAAGAGCCTCAAGATCAACGGCATTTTGCTGCGTCCGCTCATCGATCTCTTCTACATGATGGTGCTGATCGGCCTGTTGGCGCTGTTTGCCCATGAGGGGGGGAGCCACGCGGGTGCTATTCAGGTGGGGGTGCTCTATGCCTTTATCAGCTATCTGGGCCGGATGATCGAGCCGCTCATCGAGATGACCAACCAGCTTAACCAGTTGCAGCAGGCGATGGTGGCGGGGGAGCGGGTCTTTGCCCTGCTCGATGAAACCCGCGAGAGCACCGAGGGCGAGCTGCGCCCGCTGGAAGGACGGGTCAGTTTCGAGCGGGTGAGTTTTTCCTACGATGGTGAGCAACAGGTGCTGCGGGAGGTCAGTTTTGCCGCAAAACCGGGCCAGATGCTGGCACTGGTGGGCCATACCGGCAGCGGCAAGTCCACCATCATCAGCTTGCTGATGGGCTTCTATCCGCTGGATCAGGGGCAGATCCGCTTCGATGATCACGCACTGGATACCCTGTCGCTGGCGGCGGTGCGCCGCAGCATCGGGCTGGTGCAGCAAGATCCCTTTATCTTCGTCGGCACCCTGGCGGAGAATCTGCGTCTCGGCCGCGCCGGCATAGATGACGCGCGGCTCTGGCAGGCGCTGAGCGAGGTGCAGTTGGCCGACTTTGTGCGCAGCTTGCCACAGGGGATCAACACCCTGATGGAGGAGGGTGGCAAGAACCTCTCCGCCGGTCAGCGGCAACTGCTCTCCTTTGCCCGTGCACTGGTGGGAGATCCGCGTATCCTCATTCTGGATGAAGCGACGGCCAGCGTGGACTCCCAGACCGAGTTGGCGCTGTCGCAGGCGATCTCTGCCGCCCGTCGTGGCCGCACCACCATCGCCATCGCCCACCGCCTCTCGACCATCGTCGATGCGGACGAGATCCTGCTGCTCTCCCGCGGTCAGGTGACTGAGCGGGGTACCCATGGTGAGTTGATGGCCCTCGGCGGTCACTATGCCCAGCTGTTCGAGATGCAGAGTCAGGGGGCCTGGCTGGAAGAGAAGCGCGCCTGATCGGCACATTTGCTGTAACAGCGACATGAACGAAAAGAGGGAACCAGTGCGGTTCCCTTTGTTTTTTGCGTTGGGCAAAGGTCGTAACCGTGCTCCCTGTGCTTGTCGAATGGCGCAGATGCAGGCAACATGTTGTTTACATTAACTCATCGGATCAGTTCGCATATGGATTTGCAACGCTTCAAAGCCAATCTGGCACTTCGGCTGTTTGCCTGGCGCTATATTCCCGTCATCGGGTTTTGTGCCCCGATCATCGAAGAGATGAACGCCAAGGCGCTGCGCATTCGAATTCCCCTTGGATGGCGTACCCGCAACCATCTGGGCAGCATGTATTTTGGCGCGCTGGCGACCGGCGCCGATCTGGTAGGCGGTCTGCTGGTGATGGAGAAGGGGCGGCAGCGGCGCAAGAAGGTGCACTTTGCCTTCAAGGATGTGCAGGGGGAGTTTTTGAAACGCCCGGAGGGGGATGTGCAGTTCGACTGCGCAGCGGGGGAGGAGATTGACGCCATGATCGACGAATCGTTGGCAAGCGGTCAGCGCATCAATCGCCCCATCCGGGTGGTAGCCACCTGTCCGTCATTGAACGGGGATGAGGCGATGGCGCGTTTTGTGCTGACCCTGTCGATCAAGGCCAGCTAGCGGGTTGCCGGAGAGTGGCTCCCCGAAACGGGTTTAGCCAATCTCCGGGCTTACGCCCTCTTTCACCACGACCTTCATGCCGTTGAAGTTGACCACCTGTTCGGCCACGATCTTGCAGCGCTTGCGGGTCTCCACCTGACCGTCCACCTCGACCAGCCCTTCGGCAATGAGGGCTTTGGCGGCGCCGCCACAATCGGCCCACCCCTGATGTTTGATAAGGTCACACAAGGCAACGAAGGGGTGGCCTTCGAGCAGAAACGTCTCCATGGGAAATCCTCTAGATGGATAAATGCCGGATCTGGCAGGGCGGTTATTCTAGGCAGTTCATTCCGGCAAGAAAAGGGAAGCTGGACCACGGCAGTGAAAATGGTCTCCTCGCGCCAGCTTTTTATGTCGGGTTGTACTGAACTGTGCCATTGATCCCATTTGTGGAGTAGCTGGGACGAGTGATGACGCAAGAGATGTTCGCCGCACTGCTTTCTGCTTGCTACGGCTGTTAGGATGGCCTCCTTTGTTTGGTAAATGGTGCAAGGAGCCTCCAATGATTCTCTCCCGACTGCTGCTGGCGTGCAGCGCCCTGACTCTGTGTGGTATCGCGCAGGCCAGTACTCCGGTGCAGGTTTCGCTGCCCGGCGTCAACCTGCCCGCATCCCATCAGGTGGAAGGGGCTCGTGCCTCGCTGCTCTATGGCCGAACTGGTCAGGTGAAGGGCATTGATCTGCCGATCTTCGCCCTCTCTGATGTGGATCAGTTCAGCGGCCTGCAACTCGGGATCTTCCTTGGTGCCGGTCGGGTGCGTCACCAGTTTGGCGGGGTCGCCATCAACGCCATCAACTGGCACGAAGGGCAGGATACCGGCGTCAATCTCGGGCTGGTCAACCTGACCAACAATGTACAAGGGCTCAACTGGGGGGCGGTCAATATCGCCAAGGGCAATGCGCTGGCCAACGTTGGCTTTGTCAATTATGCCGAGCGTACCACCTTCCAGATTGGCTTTATCAATGCGACCAAGCACCTTGATGGCTTGCAGATCGGGCTGGCCAACTATGCCGCCAACGGCGTTTTCCCCATTCTGCCGCTGGTGAACTTCCAGAAATCGTTCTGAGTGGGCGGTTCGCTTTGCGTTAAGGGCCTCTGCTGATTACCCTGTGCCTCTTGCAACTTGTGACAGGCGAACAGAGGTAATTGATGACGGCAGGGCAGATGAGTGCAATCGGGATCGGCTGGGATGTGCGTGGCTGGCAGGGCAGTGCCCAGGCGGTGGCCGTGGTGGGCTGGCAGTCCGAATCCAACCGCCTGCACTGGCTCGGGGTGTCGCCGCTGTTTCGTCTGAGCTCGCGGGTGGCGCCGGATCTGGCCGCCCTGCTGCGTCCCGCCCTGCAAAACGAGCTGACCCTGATGCAGGTAGAAGCCTGCCCGCAACTGGCGCTCGGTATCGATGCGCCACTCGCTTTTCCCCGCGCCTTGCGGGATCTGCTTAATGGCCAGCCACACAGCTGCGCCGCTCCCGAGCGGGAGATAGACAACCCCTACGCCTATCGCGACTGCGAGCGTTGGCTGTATCAGCAGTACGGCAAGAAGCCGCTGTCGGCCACCTTCGACCGGCTTGGCAACAATGCCACCCTGGCGCTCTCCATGCTGCCGCGGCTCTCAGATCTGCAACTGGTGCCGACCGTTGCCCCGAAGACCAGTCGCGCCGTGCTGGAGGTCTATCCGGCATTGGCCAAAGTGGGCGGCAAGGCCTCCCCGGCACGGCCCGAGCTGGCGGCCTTACTGCCTGCGGACGTGCTGGTCGGCACCGATCGCTACGATGCGGCGCTCTGCGCCCTGATGGCGCTGCAATATGCCGCTGGTGGCAAGGTGACGGTATTGCCTGAGCTGATTTCGCCACCCAGTGACATGCCTTGTGATGAGGGATGGGTCTATCACTTTGCCCGTCATGCTGTAGAGCACAGCGGCATGTGACAACGGGGACGCGGCACATCATGGCGCCGCTCACCCTGTGGACGCGGGCCAAATGGCGCAAAAAACCTGTCTTTAGTCAGGAAATTGCCTGTTCATCCCGCGCCAAGGTGGCGCATCGTTATCTTCATCCGATATATTGCCCACCTTGCTGATCCTTTGCTGTGGTATTCCCGATGAAATCCGTTCTCTCTATTCAGTCCCACGTGGTCTTTGGTTGTGCCGGCAACAGCGCGGCCGTCTTCCCCATGCGCCGCCTCGGTATGGATGTATGGCCCATCAACACGGTGCAGTTTTCCAACCACACCCAATATGCCCAGGGGTGGCAGGGAATGGCGATGCCGGCGGGTCATATCAGTGCGCTGGTGAAAGGATTGGGCAATATCGAGGTGTTGAGCCAGTGTGACGCCGTGCTGAGCGGCTACCTTGGCTCCGCCGAGCAGGGGGACGAGATCCTGACCGTGGTCAACGCCGTCAAGGCGGCCAACCCCGATGCCATCTACTTCTGCGACCCTGTGATGGGGCACCCGGAGAAGGGGTGTATCGTCGCTCCCGGCGTCACCCGTTTCCTGACCGAGCAGGCGCTGCCGGTGGCCGACATGATGGCCCCCAACCTGCTGGAGCTGGAGACCCTCTGTGATACCCATCTGGCTGATCTGGATCAGACCCGCGCGGCTGCCCATCAGCTGCTGGCCCGCGGCGTCAAGCTGGTGCTGGTCAAGCATCTCGGTCGTGCGGCGCAGGACTCCAGCCGCTTCGAGATGCTGCTGGCGACCCCGCAAGGGGATTACCTGATTGCCCGTCCACTCTATGACTTTGCCCGCCAGCCGGTGGGGGTGGGCGATCTCATCAGCGCCCTGATGCTGGCGAATTTGCTGGCCGGCCACGATGCGGTCAGCGCGTTCGAGCGCACCAACGCCTCGGTGGATGCGGTGCTGCAAGAGACTTGGCGCCAGCAGGCTTACGAGTTGCAGCTGATCGCCGCGCAAGATGCGTTTGATTCGCCGAAGGTGGAGGTGCGAGCGGTGATACTGCCCTGATTGCTGCCATGTCTGAAGCAAAAGAGGTGAGCCATTGGCTCACCTCTTTTGTTTGTATCGCTCCCGGTTATGGGGTCAGCGGATCAACCCCTGTTCAGCCAGCCAGGCAAACAGCAGACGGGAGACGGGGGAGAGCTCATCGAGGTGAGTGCTGTCTAGCCAGCGCAGCTCGGCAATTTCGGCCGAAGCGATGGGGGTGCCGCTCGCTTCGCCGGTGTAGCAGCGCAGGCGCACCTCGACTCCTGCCGGCTTGCCATCGGCCTGGGCGCTGAACTCGCAGGCAAAGCGTAGGGTGTCGTGCAGCAGGGTGACGGCCAGCTCCTCCTCAATCTCGCGGATCAGGGCCGCCTCATCGCTCTCACCCGGTTCCCGTTTGCCGCCGGGGATGTAATAGATGTCCTTGCCGTGGGAGCGGGCGCAGAGCAGTTGCTGATCTTTAAAGGTGAGCCAGGCGAGTTTGTCGATCATCCGTTTTCTCTCCGATGGGGTTGCCGTGATGAGCCGGGCGCACTCAAGCGCACCGCTGTTTTGCATGCAGGCAGCCTAACAAAGATGAAGTTGAGTCCCAAGAAGAAAGAGGGGAGAGGCCGGAAACGCACTGTTTCCAGCGCGGTGACCGCGTAGCTGGAAGAGTGCGCACTAGCTGGTTCGCCACAGCCTTCTCGTCCCTAAAAAAGTAGACTGGCGCACACCACGACAGGGCCGGACTGGGCGAAGGCGGGGCCCTTGTGGTTTAATCTTGCCACTTTAGCGGTAGTGGGCGACGGGCCTGCTACCTTGCGTGGGCAAGATGCAGGTGAGCAAGATGCAGATAGCAGCAGAGAGCAAGTTTATCGGACTCGGGGTAGCGGGCAATTTCGCCGGTCATCTGGAGCAGGCGGGTGAAGCGTCGGATTTCGTGGCGGTTGTGGTGCGCGACACCACGGCGCCCAAGGCGTTGTTCCCCTTCTTCGTGCCCGGTCATCCGGGTCAGCTCGGGGTATTCCCGTTGAGCGACAAGGCTATCTTCCTGCCGGAGGCGGCGGTCAGTGGTGACGAGAAGGTGCAGATCGAGCCGGAAGTGGCCCTCTGGTGCGAGCTGGAGTATGTGGGCAAGCAGGTGGTGGCGATCCATCCCCGCGCCTTTGGCGCCTATAACGACTGCTCTATCCGTCGTCCCAACGCCAAGAAGATCAGCGAGAAGAAGAACTGGGGCGAAGAGAGCAAGGGGCTGGCGGCCAACCTGCTGCCGCTATCCGGTTTTGCCGCCGGCTGCGAGCTCGATGACTATCGCATCGCTTGCTATCTGGAGCGCGATGGCGAGCTGCACGCCTACGGGGTAGACAGCGCCGCCATCGACTACAGCTACTTCCATTGCAAGCTGCTCGACTGGGCCATCGACAAGTTCAACCATCAGCAGGATGAAGGGCCGGCGGAGCACATTCAGGGACTGCTGGCGCAGGCGGGGCATCCTCCCCACGCGCTCATCAGCATCGGTGCCACCCGTTATACCCCGTTTGGCGAGACCCACTTCCTCAAGCCTGGCGACACCTCCTGTGTGGTGGTCTATCCGGGCAGCCGCTACAGCGAAGCGGATATTCGCGAGGCGATCCGTACCCGCAGTTTTGGTGCCGATGTGTCGGTGCTGCTGCAGGCGGTGCATGCGCGCTAATCAGATTGGCCCGCGGGGAGGCCACAGCCATCCTGCTGGCTGCAACAAAGAGTCATTGATGAAGATTGATACTGCTACGCGGGCCGATTATCCGGCCCTGATCGAGCTGTGGGAGGCCTCGGTTCGGGCGACCCACCACTTCCTGCCCGAGGCCGAGATCCTCGCGCTCAAACCGCTTATTCTGGAGCACTACTTCGATGCAGTGACACTGCACTGTGCCCGAATGGAGGAGGGGCGCATTGCCGGTTTTTGCGGGCTATGTGATGGCAAGATAGAGATGCTGTTTGTGGCGCCGGCGGTGCGCGGCAGTGGCGTGGGTCGCCGGTTGGTGGAACATGCCATCAGCCAGTGTGGCGCGACGCTGGTTGACGTCAACGAGCAGAATGAGCAGGCGGTGGGTTTCTACCACAAGATGGAGTTCGTCGTGACGGGCCGCTCGCCGCTGGATGGCCAGGGCAAGCCCTATCCTTTGCTCCATATGGCGTTGCTGCCGCGATAGTCGTTCAAGTGTGATAATGAACGGGGGATGGCCTGCGCCATCCCCCGTTTTTGATCCTGCCGTTACTTGCTGGCGATCTTGCTGACCACCTTGATCAGCTGGTAGCGCAGGGAGGAGGCATCGGCCGGCACATTGGTAAGCTGCTCCTTGCTCACGGTGAGCTGATACTGGTAGCCCGGCTCGAACTGGAAACCCTCGATCTGCTGATAGAAAAGCGTCCAGGGCTGCTGCTCGTCGCTGCGCACCTGCATGCACTGCATCGGCCCGACCCCGACACAATCGACCAGCTGGCTGTTGATGTAGAGGGTCTCACCCTGTGGGGCCGCGGTGCCCTGACAGGCGGTGAGCAGCAGGGCGGCGCTGGCAAGCAGAGGTTTCATGGGGGACTCCTTCGAATTGAAAGGGGCATTAGAGCGATAAATAAAAAGGCGGTCAATGACCGCCTTTGTAACAAACCATGTTGATTCAGTTCATTAACGCTGATCAAGCGGCGTGAAATCCCGTTGCGGGTGGCCCACGTAGAGCTGGCGCGGGCGGCCAATCTTGCTATCCGGATCGGAGTGGAACTCGTTCCAGTGAGCAATCCAGCCGATAGTGCGGGAGATAGCGAAGATCACGGTGAACATGTTCATCGGGATACCGATCGCCTTCATGATGATACCGGAGTAGAAGTCCACGTTCGGGTAGAGTTTCTTCTCGATGAAGTAGGGGTCGGAGAGCGCGATGCGCTCCAGCTCCATGGCCACGTCCAGCAGCGGATCCTTGATCTGCAGCTCGGTTAATACCTCGTGACAGGTTTCACGCATCACAGTGGCACGGGGGTCATGGTTCTTGTAGACACGGTGGCCGAAGCCCATCAGACGGAACGGATCGTTCTTGTCCTTGGCCTTGGCGATGTACTCGGGGATGCGATCCACCGAGCCTACCTCCTCCAGCATGCGCAGGCAGGCTTCGTTGGCACCACCATGGGCCGGACCCCACAGGGAGGCGATACCGGCGGCGATACAGGCAAACGGGTTAGCACCGGAGGAGCCAGCCAGACGGACGGTGGAGGTGGAGGCGTTCTGCTCGTGATCAGCGTGCAGGGTGAAGATGCGGTCCATGGCGCGCTCGACCACCGGATTGACCTTGTACTCCTCGGTCGGTACCGCAAACATCATATGCAGGAAGTTGCCTGCATAGGAGAGGGCGTTGCGCGGATGCATGAACGGCTGGCCGATAGAGTACTTGTAACACATGGCCGCCAGGGTCGGCATCTTGGAGATGAGGCGGAAGGCGCAGATCTCGCGGTGCTGTTCGTTGTTGATGTCGAGGGCGTCGTGATAGAAGGCAGAGAGTGCACCCACCACACCACACATGATGGCCATGGGGTGGGAGTCACGACGGAAACCACGGAAGAAGAAGGCAATCTGCTCGTGCACCATGGTATGGCGGGTCACGGTACGCTGGAAATCGGCAAACTGGGCCTTGGTCGGCGCCTCGCCGTAGAGCAGGATATAGCAGACTTCGAGATAGTTGGACTCTTTGGCCAACTGGGCGATGGGGTAACCACGGTGCAGCAAGACACCCTGATCCCCGTCAATGTAGGTGATGGCAGATTTGCAAGAACCGGTCGCCATAAAGCCCGGGTCAAAGGTGAAATACCCTTGCCCACCCAGCTTTCTAACATCGACAACATCAGGTCCAACGGTTCCAGAGAGGATCGGCAGTTCAACCGGATCTTTCCCGGGCAGGTGTAGGGTGGCTATCTTATCAGCCATAGCACGTCTCCTTTGCTCTTTATAATTTGGTTCCAGTCCTACTCTATTACGACTTTTATGACGCTGGCAAAGGTTGTTACCCATACCGAGGTGGCTGGAGCGCCCTATTTGAAACAGAGTTCCCTATCAATGTCAATTTTGCTGGGGCGGCATTAACGGCATTAATGGAATGTTAAATTAAATATGCGATCAAGTTTGCGGTTTTGTGTTTTCTTTGTAGCTGTTTGATTGTCTTCGTTTAAGGGCGTGGATATACTGCGCCACGTGGGTCATGGCTGCTGGTGTTTGAAACGCTTTGGCAAAGCCTGATGTGAAACCAAAAATTCGCGTTTTGGCTTTTTCAGAGTGTTTTGGTAACAAATAGCCAACAATCACCATCCCGTGCCCTCAAGTGTGAGTTAAAACAATAACTAACGTGCTCAATAGAGCTGAGTGGGCAAGCGTGAAAAACAAACAGAGACCGGTCAACCTCGACCTACAAACGATCAGCTTTCCTGTCACTGCCATCGCCTCCATCCTGCACCGTGTTTCAGGGGTCATTACCTTTGTGGCACTGGGCATCTTGCTGTGGATGCTTGGCACTTCACTCGCCTCTCCCGAAGGATTTGAGACAGTGGTGTCCATCATGGACAACTTCCTGGTCAAATTCGTGCTGTGGGGGATCCTGACTGCGCTGGCTTACCACATTGTGGGCGGTTTGCGTCATCTGGTCATGGACATGGGCTATTGGGAAGAGCTGGAATCCGGTAATCAGAGTGCCCGTGTGGCCTTCGTGATCACCGCGATCCTGGCCGTATTGGCGGGAGTGCTTGTATGGTAACCAATTCTGCAACATTCGGGCGTAGCGGCGTTCATGATTACATCCTGATCCGCGCCACCGCCCTCATCATGACCTGCTATGTCCTCTATCTGGTGAGTTTTGTCGCGTTCAACGACATCACCTTTGAGGTGTGGACAGGTTTCTTCGCCAACACCTTCACCAAGGTGTTCACCCTGTTGGCCCTGCTGTGCGTACTGATCCATGCCTGGATCGGTCTGTGGCAGGTGTTGACCGACTATATCAAGCCGGTAGGGCTACGCGGGGCGCTGCAATTTGCCCTGGTCGTGGTGCTGTTTGTCTATCTGATGACGGGTTTCGTCGTGCTGTGGGGTGTGTAAGGTGACTATTCCAACTCGTGAATTTGATGCGGTCGTGATTGGTGCCGGTGGTG
Organism: Aeromonas sp. 600527; assembly: GCF_049175415.1. NCBI lineage: Bacteria > Pseudomonadati > Pseudomonadota > Gammaproteobacteria > Aeromonadales > Aeromonadaceae > Aeromonas > Aeromonas sp. 600527. Next base: position 22,612 of record NZ_JAAKVA010000022.1, read on the forward strand.
CCGGTATGCGCGCCGCGTTGCAGATTGCCCAGTCCGGCAAGAGCTGCGCTCTGTTGTCCAAGGTTTTTCCAACCCGTTCTCACACTGTTTCCGCTCAGGGCGGTATCACGGTTGCGCTGGGCAATGCCCACGATGACAACTGGCAGTGGCACATGTATGACACGGTAAAAGGTTCCGATTACATCGGTGATCAGGAGGCCATCGAGTACATGTGCAAAACCGGCCCCGAGGCTATCTATGAGCTGGAGAACATGGGCTTGCCCTTCTCCCGTTTCGACAACGGGTCTGTCTACCAGCGTCCGTTTGGTGGTCAGTCCAAGAATTTCGGTGGCGAGCAGGCTGCTCGTACCGCAGCGGCCGCCGACCGTACCGGTCACGCCCTGCTGCACACCCTCTATCAGCAGAACGTCAAGAACAAGACCACCGTCTTCTCCGAGTGGTATGCGCTGGATCTGGTGAAAAACCAGGATGGCCACGTGGTGGGTTGTACCGCCATCGACATGGAGAGCGGCGAGGTCGTCTACTTCAAGGCCAAGGCCACCGTGCTGGCCACTGGCGGCGCCGGTCGCATCTACCAGTCCACCACCAACGCCCACATCAACACCGGTGACGGTGTCGGCATGGCGCTGCGCGCCGGGGTCGGCGTGCAGGACATGGAGATGTGGCAGTTCCACCCGACCGGCATCGCCGGGGCAGGGGTGCTGGTGACCGAAGGTTGCCGCGGTGAAGGCGGCTATCTGCTCAATAAAGATGGCGAGCGCTTCATGGAGCGTTATGCCCCGAACGCCAAGGATCTGGCCGGTCGTGACGTGGTGGCCCGCTCCATCATGATCGAGATCCGCGAAGGGCGTGGCTGCGACGGTCCCTGGGGCCCGCACATCAAACTCAAGCTGGATCACCTCGGCAAAGAGGTGCTGGAATCCCGTCTGCCGGGCATCTGCGAGCTCTCTCGCACCTTCGCCCACGTGGATCCGGTCAAAGAGCCGATCCCGATCATCCCGACCTGCCACTACATGATGGGCGGCGTGCCGACCAACGTGAATGGCCAGTGCCTGACCCAGGACAAGAACGGCAACGACGTGCCGGTGGTCGGTCTGTTTGCGGTGGGTGAAATTGCCTGCGTCTCGGTGCACGGTGCCAACCGTCTGGGCGGCAACTCCCTGCTGGATCTGGTGGTGTTCGGCCGCGCTGCCGGCATGCATCTGGTCAACACCCTGGGCGAGATGGATCACGGCCGCGACGCCTCCGAGTCGGATCTGGATGCCGCGCTGGCCCGCTTCAACCGCTGGGAAAATACCCGCAGCGGCGAAGACCCGGTGCAGATCCGCAAAGACCTGCAGCGCTGCATGCAGAACAACTTCTCCGTATTCCGCGAAGGTGCGGCGATGGCAGAAGGGCTGGCCGAGCTCAAGGTTATCCGCGAGCGCCTGAAGTCAGCCCGTCTGGATGACACCTCCAAAGAGTTCAACACCCAGCGCATCGAGTGTCTGGAGCTGGACAACTTGATGGAGACGGCGTTTGCCACGGCGGTTGCCGCCAACTTCCGTACCGAGAGTCGTGGTGCTCACTGCCGCTTCGACTTCCCGGATCGCGACGATGAGAACTGGTTGTGCCACAGCCTCTATCATCCGGACACCGAGTCCATGACCCGTCGCGCTGTCAACATGTCACCCAAGACCCGTGAGGCGTTCCCGCCCAAGGTCCGGACTTACTGATTGCGGAGCCAGCCCTATGAACGTCACTTTCTCTGTCTACAGATACAATCCGGATGTTGATAACGTCCCCCATATGAAGGAATATCGTCTTGATATTCCTGAAGGTTCCGACATGATGGTGCTCGATGCACTGATCCAGTTGAAAGAGCTGGATCCCACACTCGCCTTCCGCCGCTCCTGCCGCGAAGGGGTCTGTGGATCTGACGGCATCAACATGAATGGCAAGAACGGTCTTGCCTGCATCACCCCGCTTTCCGATCTGCTGAAGAAGGGCAATAACGTGGTTATCCGCCCCTTGCCCGGCCTGCCGGTGATCCGGGATCTGGTGATCGACATGACCCAGTTCTACACCCAGTGGGAGAAGGTCAAACCCTTCCTCATCAATGAAGACAAATTGCCGCCCGTGCGTGAGCACCTGCAATCCCCCGAAGAGCGCGCCAAGCTGGATGGCCTGTACGAGTGCATTCTCTGTGCCTGCTGCTCCACTTCGTGCCCCTCCTTCTGGTGGAACCCCGACAAGTTCATCGGTCCGGCCGGGCTGCTTGCCGCCTACCGCTGGCTGGCTGACAGCCGCGACACCGCGACCACCGAGCGACTGGGTAATCTGGATGACGCCTTCAGCGTGTTCCGTTGCCACGGCATCATGAACTGCGTGAACGTCTGTCCGAAAGGCTTGAACCCGACCAAGGCGATTGGCCAGATCAAGTCGATGTTGCTCAATCGGGCTGTTTAGTATTCGGGCCGGCCAAGGTCGGCCCTGCTTCCGGACAGCCATCCCACCCGTGGCAGGATGGCTGTTTGAACCCTACAAGCTGCGTAGCAGTAACAAGAAGTACAAGGGATAGAAATGCATAACGGCGTGATGAAGGCCTGGTTGGAGTCATCTCACCTGGCTGGTGCGAATGCAAGCTACATTGAGGATTTGTACGAATCCTTCCTGGAAAATCCTGACTCCGTATCCGATGAGTGGCGCAGCCTGTTTAGCGAGCTGCCCCAGGTCAATGGCCATGCGGTTGAACAACCCCACTCCCAGGTCCGCGATTATTTCCGTCGTCTGGCCAAGGATCCCTCCCGTTACAGCGCGCCTGTCTCCGATCCGCAAGTGGATGCCAAGCAGGTGCGGGTACTGCAACTGATCAACGCGTTCCGTTTCCGTGGTCACCAGAATGCCAATCTGGACCCGCTCGGTCTGTGGCAGCGCGAACCCGTCGCCGAACTGGATCCGGCATTCCACAATCTGCAGGGCGCAGACATGGAAGCCACCTTCAATGTGGGCTCCTACGCCATCGGTCGCGAGACCATGGTGCTCTCCGATCTCTACGCCTCGCTGAAGAAGACCTATTGCGGCAGCATAGGCGCCGACTACATGCACCTCACCTCGACCGAGGAGAAGCGCTGGCTGCAACAGCGTCTCGAATCCATTGAAGGGAAGGGGAGCTACACCCTCGAAGAGAAGACCCGCTTCCTCGACAGTCTGACCGCCGCCGAAGGGCTGGAAAAATATCTGGGTGCCAAGTTCCCGGGGGCCAAGCGCTTCTCGCTGGAAGGTGGCGACGCCATGATCCCCATGCTGAAAGAGCTGATCCGTCGCGCCGGTGAGCAGGGCTGCAAAGAGGCCGTTATCGGCATGGCCCACCGCGGTCGTCTCAACGTGCTGATCAACGTGCTGGGCAAACGTGCTCAGGACCTGTTCGACGAGTTTGCCGGCAAGCACGGCGAATCCTGGGGAACGGGCGACGTGAAGTACCACATGGGTTTCTCCTCCGATTTCGCCACCCCGGGCGGCAACGTCCATCTGGCGCTCGCCTTCAACCCGTCCCACCTCGAGATCGTCAACCCTGTGGTCATCGGCTCGGTACGTGCCCGCATGGATCGTCGCGGCGACAAGGATGGCGCAAGCGTCTTGCCCATCACCATCCACGGCGACTCGGCCATGGCCGGTCAGGGCGTGGTGGCCGAGACCTTCAACATGTCCCAGACCCGTGCCTATGGCGTGGGCGGGACGGTGCGCATCGTCATCAACAACCAGGTCGGTTTCACCACCTCCTATATCCGTGACCTGCGCTCCACCGAATATTGTACTGACATCGCCAAGGCGGTGCAGGCGCCGGTGTTGCACGTCAACGGTGACGATCCGGAAGCCGTGGTGCTGGTGACCCAGATTGCGCTGGATTATCGCAACACCTTCAAGCGCGACGTGGTGATCGAGCTGGTTTGCTACCGCCGTCACGGCCACAACGAGGCCGACGAGCCGAACGCGACCCAGCCCTTGATGTACCAGAAGATCAAGCAGCACCCGACCCCGCGCAAGATCTACGCCGATCAGCTGGTGGCCGAGGGGAGCATAGCCCAGGAGCAGGCGACGACGCTGGTCAACGAGTATCGCGAAGCGCTGGATCGCGGCGAGCGGGTGAGCAAGGAGTGGCGGCCGATGGAGCTGCACTCCGTCGACTGGACACCCTATCTCGGCCACGACTGGAACATGGCCTATGACAGCACAGTGCCGATGGATTACCTCAAAGCCCTCGGCGAGCGGGTGAGCCAGTATCCGGCTACCCATGTGCTGCAGCGTCAGGTCGAGAAGATTTACGAAGACCGCCGTCTGATGGCCGCCGGCGAGAAGCTGGTGGATTGGGGCTTTGCCGAGACCCTGGCCTACGCCACTCTGGTGGACAAGGGTTCCCGCATCCGCTTTACCGGTGAAGACTCCGGCCGTGGCACCTTCTTCCACCGCCACGCCGTGCTGCACAACCAGACCGATGCCAGCACCTATACCCCGCTGTGCAACCTGCACGACGAGCAGGGTCCGTTCGAGATTTACGACTCGGTACTGACCGAGAACGCGGTACTGGCCTTTGAATATGGCTACGCCAGCGCCGAGCCGGCCGGCCTCACCATCTGGGAAGCCCAGTTCGGTGACTTCGCCAACTGTGCTCAGGTGGTAGTCGACCAGTTCCTCTCCTCCGGCGAGCAGAAGTGGGGCCGGATGTGCGGCCTGACCATGTTGCTGCCGCACGGTTACGAGGGGCAGGGGCCGGAGCACTCCTCCGCCCGTCTGGAGCGTTATCTGCAGATGTGCGCCCAGCACAACATGCAGGTGTGCGTGCCCTCTACCCCGGCTCAGGTATTCCACATGCTGCGCCGTCAGGTCGTGCGCCCGATGCGCCGTCCGCTTATCGTGATGACGCCCAAATCCCTGCTGCGCCATCCGCTGGCGGTCAGCAAGCTCGAAGATCTGGCGGAAGGTACCTTCCAGAACGCCATTGGCGAGATCGACGCGCTGGATCCGAAAGCGGTCAAGCGGGTGGTCTTCTGCTCCGGCAAGGTTTACTACGACCTGCTCGAAGCCCGTCGCAAGGCGGAGCAGAAGGATGTGGCGATCGTGCGGATCGAACAGCTCTACCCCTTCCCGGAAGAGGAAGTGCGCGCCATTCTGGCCGATTACAGCCACGTCACCGATTTTGTCTGGTGTCAGGAAGAGCCGCAAAACCAGGGCGCCTGGTACTGCACCCGTCACAACTACGATGACGTGCTGCCGTCCGGAGCCACCCTGCGTTATGCCGGTCGTCCGGCGTCCGCCTCGCCGGCGGTTGGTTACATGTCCGTCCACGCCAAGCAGCAGAAAGCCTTGGTGGAAGATGCCCTTACTCTGGCCTAAGCCCTGAACAAGAAGTAACAAGGAACTGATTAGATGACTATCGAGATCAAGGTACCGGACCTGCCGGAATCTGTGGCGGATGCCACCATTGCCACCTGGCACAAGAAGCCGGGTGATCTGGTTGCCCGTGATGAAGTGCTGGTCGACATCGAAACCGACAAAGTGGTGCTGGAAGTGCCGGCACCGCAAGCTGGCGTGCTGGGCGACATCCTGCAGGCAGAGGGGGCGACCGTCCTCTCCCGCCAGCTGATCGCCACCATCAAGGCGGCTGCCGTGGCCGGTGAAGAGACCAAAGAGAAGCCGGCCGAAGCGGTTGTCGATGATGGCGCCGAGGCCTTAAGCCCCTCCGTGCGTCGTCTGATTGGCGAGCACGACATCGACGTGGCCAAGCTGACCGGCACCGGCAAGGGCGGTCGCATCACCAAGGATGATGTGGAAGCCTACATCAAGGCGCTGAGCAAGCCTGCCGCAGCCGCTCCGGTGGCTGCTGCCCCGGCCGCGCCGGTTGCCGCGCTGGCCGGTCGCAGCGAGAAGCGGGTGCCGATGACCCGTCTGCGCAAGCGCATCGCCGAGCGTCTGCTGGAAGCGAAAAACACCACCGCCATGCTGACCACCTTCAACGAGGTCAACATGAAGCCCATCATGGATCTGCGCAAGCAGTACGGCGAGATCTTCGAGAAGAAGCACGGCATCAAGCTCGGCTTCATGTCCTTCTACGTGAAGGCGGTAGTGGAGTCCCTCAAGCGCTATCCGGAAGTGAACGCCGGGCTGGATGGTGACGACATCGTCTACCACAACTACTTCGACGTCAGCATCGCTGTCTCCACCCCCCGTGGTCTGGTGACGCCGGTGCTGCGCGATTGCGACAACATGAGCCTGGCCGACATCGAGAAGGCCATCAAGGATCTGGCCGGCAAGGGCCGCGACGGCAAACTGACCGTGGATGAGCTGACTGGCGGCAACTTCACCATCACCAATGGTGGCGTGTTCGGCTCCCTGATGTCCACCCCGATCATCAACCCGCCCCAGAGCGCCATTCTGGGCATGCACAAGATCCAGGATCGCCCGATGGCCGTTGACGGCAAGGTCGAGATCCTGCCGATGATGTACCTGGCCCTCTCCTACGATCACCGTCTCATCGACGGGCGCGAATCGGTAGGCTTCCTGGTTTCCGTCAAGGAGCTGCTGGAAGATCCGACCCGCCTGCTGCTGGACGTCTGAGCAAGCAACTGAAAGATAACGAGGGGCCCCCGAGGCCCCCACTCACAGGGGATTGAGAAACACGAGCCCCGGACGGAAATACCTACAACACGGATAGAGCATCTATGAATCTGCATGAATATCAGGCAAAACAGCTGTTTGCCGAGTATGGCCTGCCGGTCTCCGAAGGTTATGCCTGTGCTACCCCGCAGGAAGCGGCCGAAGCGGCCGACAAGATTGGCGGTAATACCTGGGTCGTTAAATGCCAGGTACACGCCGGTGGTCGCGGTAAAGCGGGCGGTGTGAAAGTGGCCAAGAGCAAGGATGAGATCCGTGCCTTCGCCCAGAACTGGCTGGGCAAGAATCTGGTGACCTACCAGACTGACGCCAACGGCCAGCCGGTCACCAAGATCCTGGTTGAATCCTGCACCGACATCGCCAAAGAGCTCTACCTGGGCGCCGTGGTTGATCGTGGCTCCCGTCGCGTGGTCTTCATGGCCTCTACCGAAGGTGGCGTGGACATCGAGAAGATCGCCCACGAAACCCCCCATCTGATCCACAAGGCCACCCTGGATCCGCTGGTTGGCCCGCAGCCCTATCAGGCGCGCGAGCTGGCCTTCAAGCTGGGTCTGGTCGGCGATCAGATCAAACAGTTCACCAAGATCTTCATGGGTCTGGGCCAGATGTTCCTCGACTGCGACTTCGCGCTGCTGGAGATCAACCCGCTGGTGATCACCGCGCAGGGCAACCTGCACTGCCTGGATGGCAAGATCAACATCGACGCCAACGCCCTCTATCGTCAGCCCAAGCTGCGCGAAATGCACGACCCGTCACAGGATGACCCCCGCGAAGCGCACGCTGCCCAGTGGGAGCTCAACTATGTGGCCCTCGATGGCAACATCGGCTGCATGGTCAACGGCGCGGGTCTGGCCATGGGCACCATGGACATCGTCAACCTGCACGGCGGCAAGCCGGCCAACTTCCTTGACGTCGGCGGCGGCGCCACCAAGGAGCGCGTGACCGAGGCGTTCAAGATCATCCTCTCCGACAGCAACGTCAAAGCGGTGCTGGTCAACATCTTCGGTGGCATCGTGCGCTGCGACATGATCGCGGAAGGCATCATAGGTGCGGTCAAGGAAGTGGGGGTCAAGGTGCCCGTCGTGGTCCGTCTGGAAGGCAACAACGCCGAGCTGGGTGGTATCAAGCTGGCCGAGAGCGGCCTCAACATCATTGCGGCCAAGAGTCTGACCGATGCCGCGCAGCAAGTCGTCAAAGCAGCGGAGGCCAACTGATGAGCGTACTGATCAACAAGGACACCCGAGTCATCTGCCAGGGTTTCACCGGCGGTCAGGGTACTTTCCACTCCGAGCAGGCGCTCTCCTACGGCACCCAGCTGGTCGGCGGCGTCTCCCCGGGCAAGGGCGGCACCACCCATCTGGGCCTGCCGGTGTTCAACACCGTCCGTGACGCGGTCGAAGCGACCGGCGCCACCGCCACCGTCATCTATGTTCCGGCACCGTTCTGCAAGGACGCGATCCTGGAAGCGATCGACGCGGGTATCAAGCTGATTGTCACCATCACCGAAGGCATCCCGACGCTGGATATGCTGGACGTCAAAGTGAAGCTGCAAGAGACCGGCGTGCGGATGATCGGCCCCAACTGCCCGGGCGTTATCACCCCGGGTGAGTGCAAGATCGGCATCATGCCGGGCCACATTCACAAGCCGGGCAAGGTGGGCATCGTCTCCCGCTCCGGTACCCTGACCTACGAAGCGGTCAAGCAGACCACTGACGAGGGCTTTGGCCAGTCCACCTGCGTCGGTATCGGTGGCGACCCCATCCCAGGCTCCAACTTTATCGACATTCTGGAGATGTTCCAGAACGACCCGCAGACCGAAGCGATCGTGATGATCGGCGAGATCGGCGGCAACGCCGAAGAAGACGCGGCCGCCTATATCAAGGCCCACGTCACCAAGCCGGTGGTCTCCTATATCGCCGGTGTTACCGCCCCTCCCGGCAAGCGGATGGGCCATGCTGGCGCCATCATCTCCGGTGGCAAGGGTACCGCCGCCGAGAAATTTGCCGCGCTGGAAGATGCTGGCGTGAAAACCGTCCGCTCCCTGGCCGATATCGGCAAGGCCCTGCGCGAAGTGACCGGCTGGTAATTTTTGTTAGCCCGTTATCTCTAATAAAAAGCCGCCCGATGGGCGGCTTTTTTATTGTGATAGATTGGTACTTTTTACGTAAGTTAGAATATGCCTTTGCTATTAGAACATACAGCACTATAACTTGATTGAAATCAATCGTTAGTGCAATGTGAATGTATTAAATATGGATGTTTCATGTTGATAAAAAGGAAGGTGCACCGTGCCATACGATTTAACAAAAAGATTGGTTGTTGGCTTGTCTTCTAGCGCGTTGTTTGACCTTGAGGAGTCAGATAATATATTCAGGACAGAAGGGGAAGAGTCCTATAGAGAATATCAGAGGAAAATGCAAGATGAACCGTTGGGTAAAGGTGTTGCATTTCCATTTATTCGCCGCTTACTTAAGCTAAATACATTGTGCCCACAAGATCCTTTGGTAGAGGTAATATTGCTTTCACGAAATGACTCTGATACTGGGCTCCGAGTTATGAACTCAATTGAACATTATGGGCTAGGTATTACAAGAGCGGTATTTCTACAAGGCAAGTCACCTTACATATATATTCCTGCTTTTGATATAGAATTGTTTTTATCAGCAAATTATCAAGATGTTCGACAAGCAGTCCTGGCTGGATACCCTGCAGGTCAAATTCTAAGTGGTGATATCAAAGATGATACTGAAGACCTAGAGCTTCGAATAGCTTTCGACTTTGATGGCGTTATTGCAGATGATGAGGCAGAGGGTGTTTATAAAAGTTCAGGGCAATTAGCTGATTTTCACTCTCATGAGTCTGAGCTAGTGGATGTTCCACATAACCCTGGTCCACTGAAAAATTTTCTGCAGCGTATTTCGGACATACAAAAACTTGAGTCGGAGAAGAAGAAAGAGGATTCAAGTTATTTACCGATGCTTAAAGTATCAATTGTGACAGCAAGAAATGCACCTTCTCATAAGCGAGTTATTAATACTATGCGCTCTTGGGATATCTCTGTAAATGAGGCATTTTTTATGGGAGGAGTGGAGAAGTCAAAGGTATTGAACATATTACGACCACACATATTTTTTGATGATCAAAAGTTACATTTACAATCATCTTCTATTTTACCATCGGTACATATTCCTTTTGGCGTCGCAAATAAAGACTTGGCTCTTTAATAGAGTCACAAGACTCGAATAGGGATTGATAATCGGACGATCGGGGGGTTAGTACGCCACAGCCTTTGTCTATAGGCAGAATCCAACCGGTCAAGATTGTTACGCTGTTGCAACCAAGTTGGCTAATGCTGTTGCGCTGGTGAATCAATCCTGCCGCCGCTTGGGGCAACCCGCTGGCCATGCTGGTTGCCAATGCCCCGCCGATTTGGGTTAAAGGGCCAAGCCGAATCGTTGATTGACCCTTGCTCAGCGTTTCTCTCTATCAAGCTCTGGCTATCACGCCACTCCATAAAAATGCCGACCCAAAGGTCGGCATGTTGCTTTTAAGAGGCACTGGTCTGGCTGCATACGCTCAGATCGCCGCTGACCAGATGCTCACACTCGCCATTGTGCTTGAGCCTATTGGCTAAAGACCGTCTGCCCGCGAAAGACGGTGCGGGTGACCTTGGTATCGGCTATCTGCTCCGGTTTACCGGCGGCGACCAGCTGGTAGAGATCCCGATCCAGCACGATAAAGTCGGCCGATTTGCCCGCTTCGATGGAGCCGCTGACGGCCTGCTGGCGCACCGCGCGGGCGCCGTTGATGGTGTAGGCATCCAGCATCTGGTTGAGGGTGATGCGCTGGCTCGCCCTAAAGTCATCGCCGCTCTGGGGGGCATGGTTGACCCCGGCAGCCATATTGGCGAAGGGGCGCGGATCGCGGCTGTCGACCGGCGCATCGCTGCCAGCCACCAGAATGGCCCCCGCCTTGCGCGAGCTGGCCACCGGATAGAGCGCCTGCTTGAGATACCCCTTGGGATCGTACATCGCCTCGTGCAGGGATTGCCCCTTGCGGGTCGGCTGGATAAAGGGGGTGACCAGCATGTCGTATTCGGGCTGGGGGTTGGTCCAGGCGTAGGTGAAGGTGAGGTAGAGGCCAAGCTGGCCGAGCCGCTGCTGATCGTCCGGATGCACCACCTGCAGATGGGCGAGGGTGTGGGGAGTGCCGTGATCGCCGTTGCTGGCGCGGGCCGCCTCCAGCGCATCGAGGGCCATGCGGGTGGTGCGATCGCCGATGCTGTGCATATGGATGCTAAAGCCCGCCTTGTCGAGCGCTCCTATATAGCGGGTGAGATCGGCCTCCCGGTAGTTGACGATCCCGTTGCTGCCGGACTCCTCGCTGTCGGCTGTGATGGTCACTTCATCGGTAGCCGGGTCTCTGGCCAGATGGGGGGTGTGGTAGTTTGCCAGCATGCCGGCATTAGGCAGGAAGGGGGGGGTTGTGAAGGGATCCCCTTCCAGCACACCGTCGAGGAAGATCTTGACCGCATCGGCCTTAATCAGCGGGTTGTTGGCAAAGGATTCTCTCACCTGGCTGGCCTTGGCAAGATGCCCCTCTATATCGAGTTTGCCCTGATAATCATCATCGCTAAAGCAGGTGGCGGCCGTCACACGCATATGCAGCAGATCCCGGGATTGCATGGTGAGTAGTCGCTGGCGAATAAAGTCGGTGGCGCAGGCATCCTGAATGCTGGTGATACCGCGAGAGGCCATCAGCTCGGCAATGGCGGGCAGGATCTGGTCGTATTGGCTGGCTGCCTGCTCATCACTGGCGCTCAGCACGCCGCTATCGGGCACTGGAATGGCGCTGCGGGCCGTGTCACGCACCACTCCGCTGGTCAGGTCGACATAGGGGATAAAGGGCTCGAAGACCCCGCCGGGGGCCAGCGTAGTTCCATTGAAGCCGATTGTGTTGCCGTCGTTATCTTGCGCCATGGCGAGGGCGCGGGAGTTGTAGGCACTGGCATGGCCATCGACCCCGGCCAGCACCACCGGATTGTCGGGGGCGGCGGCATCGAGGGCCGCCAGCAGGGTGGCATGGCTGGCGGTCGCCGTATTGCCCTCATAGGGGGACCACTGATTGACCACCAGCCACTCCCCCGGCTTGGCCGCATAGCGGGGCAGGCATGTGCTGATCTTGGCGGCCAGCTGATCCAGAGTGACGGGTTTGCCATCGAGATCGCACATGTCCAGCGCCACCGTGCCCAGCAGGTGGATATGGTTGTCGTGCAGCCCCGGCAGCACCATCTTGCCCTGCAAGTCGACCACCTGGGTGTCGGGGGTGCTGAGTGCCTCGGCCCCCTGCCGGTTGCCCACATAGAGGAACTGGCCGCCGCTCACCACCATGGCCTCCGCCACCTGGCGCTGACCATCCTGAGTGTGGACCTTGCCGTTGAGATAAAGAGTGCGTGCGGCGGTGGGCGGCTGCCCCTGCTGGCAACCCTCCAGCGTGGCGGCCAGCAGCGGGACGAGCAGCAAAAAGGTGCGGGAACGGGCGGGGTGTGGTGCCTTGCAATCCATGCAGTGATCTCCTTGAGGGTCGGGTTGAGTGCAGTTTTTACTGCACATTACGCGATCTCTTTATGGCTGCCCGGTCAAAAAATGCCAGCAATTGCTGCAAATATTTAACGTTTTGTTTACCATGTCACATCAATCGGTGGCGAGCGGGGCGCAGTGCCCGCTTTGCTGAGGTACCAAGATCTACCGCCAGAGCGCTTGCCAATGGGCCAACAACAGGGAGGAGTGATGTCAGAGGAGTCAGTGACCGAGGGGCCGTTACCCCAAGTGTTTGCCATGCGCCGCCAACCCAAACAGCAGCGCAGTCAGGCGGTGGCCAGCCGCATCGAGGAGGCGACCCTGAGCCTGTTGCAGGAGCAGGGCTTTACTGCTCTCAATACCAACGCCATTGCCGATCGGGCGGGAGTGGGGATCAAGTCGCTCTACCATCTCTATCCCAACAAGGAGGCGATCATCGGCCGCCTCGCCATGGGGTGGCTGGCGGCGGTCTGCGAGGCGCAGGAGCAGATCCGCATTCAGGCGACCAGCTGGCCACAGGCACTGGTGCTGCTCGACGAGGCACTGGAGGCGCTGGAGCGCCGCTTTGTCGGCTATGGCGCCCTCTGGCATGCGATGGATCTCATCCCCGAGCTGCATGCGCTGGAGCAGCAGCACGAACGGGGCCAGATTGACTTCTGGTTATCCCTGCTGCGTGACTTTGGCTGCCGCTGGCCGGAGCCCGAACTCACGACGCTGGTGCGCTACTTCTATCGCACCGCCGATGTCACCAAGCAGTGCACCCGGAGCGATGGGGATCTCGGCCAGCAGATGTGGCTGCTGCACCGTCACTGGAGCGAGCAGCTGATCGCCGCCGCCATTGCCGAGCCCGATCCCGAACGGGTGTGGCAGGGAATGCCTGCGCTGCGGCTTGGGACCAACGAGTAATACTGCAAGCATCCACCATGCCGCGCAGCCCCGGCATGCATCAGCCGAGCGCGACCCGCATCAGGGGAGAGGGGGCGTTGTCGACAAAGTGGTGCCAGATATGGTCGTAGAGCGCCTTCTGGCCGGGGAAACTCACCAGCGCCTTGGCCTCGGCCAGGCAACACCAGCGATATTCGGTGTGCTCGTCGTTGAGGGTCACCGCCTGATTGGGCGGACAATAGACCACAAAGACCGGTACCACCTCCACCGTATTCAGGCTCGCCTCGTAAAACTGCTCCAGATACTGGCCGTTGTAGAGTTCGGTGACCCTGATCCCCGTCTCTTCGCCAAACTCCCGAATAATGGTCTGCCAGCCGGTTTCACCCGCCTCCACTGTGCCCGCCACATGGCACCAGAAGCCCCCCTTGACCCGTTTCATCACCAGCAATTTTGTGTCGCCATCGACAGTGGTAAGGGCAACGCCAGAGACGGCCTTGCAGCGAATGGGGATCATGATCTTCTCTCCGGGTTTGGGCTCTGTGATAGCCATGAACAGTGTGAAGGCGTGTTAATTGAAATACGCCTCGGCGGGCAGGCCCATGACCTCTATTTCATTCAGTCCATTTTTGGCCAGATAGTTGGCCACCAGATTGAACCCCACCCAGTAACCGGCATATTTGGGAAATGGCCGGTTATCACGGCAGTAGAAAAAGTCTAAAAAGTTGAACTGCTTGCTGGATAGATGGGGCGTCATCTCTGCCAGGAGCGATTGCCAGTCATGGTGATGAGACTCCTTGAACAGCGAGGGGAGTGTGCCGCCATTGAACCTCTGCTCAAAGTAGCAGGCCAGCCCTTCAAAAATCAGGTTTTCGGCCAGTGTTTCTGCTTCCACCTTGTTCTTCTTTTGCACGATATGGTGGACTTCGTGGGCCAGCACGGCAGGCAATTCGGTGATGATCACCTCTTTGATATCAGGCCGTTCCAGATCAAGCTGGAGTTCTATTCGATACATGTTGATGGCCCAGCCACCGATACCCGAATCGGGAGCATCCCCCTCGGCAAAAGGGCTGAAGGTGACATCCAGTTGGGAGAGATCGAACAAGGCATTCAATTTGTGCGCCGTCTCGGCAAAAACGTGCCTAATGGTGTCATCGAGCCCATCGAATTTGCCCGAGTCGTTTAACAGGGTGAGTTGCATCCAGACATCCTTGTCTATTGAAAGAGAGTGCTGAGCCACTTGCGTGGTCGCGGCGCCATATCACCACGATTACCCTCCTTTAATCAAGGGGTTACCCGCCCATTATGCTTGCCGTCTGGATCGCCTCAATCAGCGCGGCCCGATTGATGCGAGGGCGCTCGTCATCGAGCAGTTGCTGCCACAGGGCAATGGCCTGGCTGTAGCGGCCATGCAGGAAGTGATCGGAGGCGAGCAGCATCAGGGCGCTCACTTCCCCCGCGTCCTGCTTGAGGGCGCTATCGAGCAGGTGCAGTGCCTCCGGGGTGAGCTGCTGGCCCGCCTGATAGTAGAGCACGGTGGCTTGGGCGGCCTGGGTCGCCGCGCCGGCGCCCCCCTCCAGCAGCGCGAGGCGCTGGTAGGCGAGCAGAGCGTTGTCATATTCGCCCCGATAGAGATAGAGCTGGCCGAGCGCCGCCCAGCTGTCGAGATCGGCGGGGTTGGTTTGCAGGCGCTGGTGCAGGGCGCCCAGCTCCTTGTCCTGCAGATCCCGCGGGCTCAATCCCGCCAGCGGATCGGGGCGCGACTGATAAGCCTGCCACGCCTGATAGCGGCCGGTGTCGGCATAAATGCCCGCCATCAGCGCCAGCAACAGGGCCCCAAGCAGTATCCATGACCGCAGCCAGGGCAGCGGACGGGCGGTGCGATCCTTGGCCAGCCGCTCGCGCAGGGCCTGCTCGGCGGTTGGGGTGGTGTTGGCGAGGCGGGCCAGCTCCCGGTAGAGGCGGCTGTGGGGTGCAAGCCCCGCCTGCTGCTCGGCCATGATCAGCCGGTTCAGCTCGGCCCTGGGGTCGTGGGCGAGCATCCCCTCGGCTCTGTCGCCAATAAGCGGTACCCGCGCCGGTTGCTGGCGATGCAGGCTTCTGCGCAGGCGATGGAGCGCCAGCAACAGCAAGAGGGCGGGGCCGCCCCACAGCAGCGCCGTGCTGCGCTTGAAGGGGGGATCGTAGCGGACGAAATCGCCGAAGCGCTCCGTCATGCGGGCGATCACCTGCTCATCAGACTGCCCCTCGTCCACCCAGCGGTAGACCTCGAGCCGCAGATCCCGGGCGATGGGGGAGTTGGATTCCACCAGATTCTGGTTCTGGCACTGGGGGCAGCGCAGGGCGCGGGCCAATTCCTGAGCGCGGGTCTGCCGCTCGGGGTGGCGAAACTGATAGGTGTCGACCCCGTTGGCAAGGGCCCCGAGGCTCAATGCCAGCAAGAGCGGCGCGATCAGGGCGTGGCCGAGGCGGCTCATGGCTTGCTCTCCTGCACTTCTCTCTCCACTTCTCTTTCCACATCGGGCTGGCTAGCGGTGTTGCTGCTGGCCTTTGCAAGCAGGGGGGCAAACTGGCGTTGCCAGATTTCCCGGGTGAGCAGGCCGGTATGACGGGTCAGCAGGGTACCGTCGCCGGCGAAGAGATAGGTCTCCGGCGTGCCGTAGACGCCGAGCTCCAGTGCGAGTCGGCCGTCGGGGTCGGCCAGCACGGCGCGATAGGGGTTGCCCGCCTGAATAAGCCAGGCGCGGGCGGCATCCCCCTTGTCCCGATAGTTGAGGCCATAGAGGGGCACGGCGCTAGCCAGCTCAACCAGCAGCGGATGCTCGGCGCGGCAGTTGGGGCACCAGCTGGCCCAGACGTTAAGGACAAAGGGCTCCCCCTTGAGCGCCGCGGTGTGGATGGGGGCACCGCCAAACAGGTCGTCACTCTGCCAGGCCGGCAGGGTGCGCCCGGCGACGGCCTCATCCTGGCTGTAGGGGTTGTTGCCAAGGCCGAGCCAGAGCAGGGCGCCGAGCCCCAGGGTGAGCACGAGCGGCACGAACAGGCGCAGACGGGCGTTCATAAGGACTCCTGTTCAAGCCGAGGGTTGTGGGCGGCAGCTGGGGCTGGATGGCTAGCTAGCAGCGGCCGGCGGGCGAGCAGGCGCAGGGTGCCGCCTGCCATCATCAACAGGCCACCGAGCCAGATCCAGCGCACCAGCGGCTTGTAGTGCAGCCGCATGGCATAGGCGCCGGGCCCCATCTTCTCGCCAAGCACCACGTACAGATCGCCGAGCATTCCCCACTTGATCCCGGGCTCGTTCATATTCATGGTGCGCACGCTGTAGTGACGCCGCTCTGGCGTCAGCCGCGCCACCTCTTTACCGTTCTTATGCACGCTGAGAGTGATTCGCTCGGCGGTGTAGTTGGGGCCGATGATCGGCTCGCTCCCCTCATAGCGAAACTCGAAGGCGCCGAGGTGATAGGGCTGGCCTTCGGCGAGCACTGCGCCCCCCTCCTGACTGTGGTGACTCACCTGCGCGATGCCGAGGGCGCACACCGCCACCCCGAGGTGGGCCAGCAGGCTGCCGAGCCGATTGAGGGTGAGCTCGCGCAGCGACGTCGGTTGCAAGAGCGGGAGCAGCAGGCTGGCAAGCAGCCAGAGACTCAGCACGTTGGCCGCAAGCCCCAGCCAGCCGCCCCGCAGCGGCTCGGGATAGGCGAGGCTCAGCAAGGTGCCCCCCAGCAGGCCGAGCAGGCATGGGAGCAGCACCTTGATGCGGCGCTGGGCTGCCAGATGCTGCCAGCGCAGGCGCGGCAGCTGGGTCATCAGCGCCATCAGGCAGAGGGCCAGCGGCACGAAGATGGTATTGAAATAGGGGGCGCCCACCGAGAGTGAACCCAGATGGAGCGACTGGAACACCATGGGGTAGAAGGTGCCGAGCAGCACGCTGGCGCAGGCCACGCTGAGCAGCAGGATGGCGGCGCCGAGCAGCCCCTCTTTTGACAGCAAGCCAAAGCGGGCATAGGGGGCGCGAATGTCCGCCCGCAGGGCAAACAGGGTGAGGGCGCAGGTCAATAGCAAGCCGAGCAGCAACAACAGGGTGAGGCCGCGGCTGGGGTCGACCGCAAAGGCGTGTACCGAGGTGAGCACCCCGGAGCGCACTACGAAGGTACCGAGCAGACTCAGCGAAAAGGTGAAGATGGAGAGCAGCAGCACGGCGTGGCCGTAAGCCCCGCGCTTCTCGCACACCACCAGGGCGTGCAGCAGGGCGGTGCCAAGCAGCCAGGGCAAGAGAGAGGCATTTTCCACCGGGTCCCAGAACCACCAGCCGCCCCAGCCGAGCTCGTAATAGGCCCACCAGGAGCCCAGCACGATACCGGCGGTGAGAAACACCCAGGAGCCGAGCGCCCAGGGGCGGCTCCAGTGGGCCACGGCGCCATCGAGCCGACCCGAGTGCAGCGCCGCCATGGCGAAGGCGAAGTTGACAGCAAAGCCGACGTAGCCGAGATAGAGCAGGGGCGGGTGGATGATGAGGCCGATATCCTGCAGCATGGGGTTGAGATCGCGCCCCTCCAGCGGCCCTGGGAACTGGCGGTCAAACGGGCTGGAGAAGATCAGGGTATAGAGGCCGAACAGCCCGACGATCAGCCCCATGATGGCCAATACCCGGGTTGTAATCAGCGGATCGACCCGCCTGGAGCAAAGGGCCACCAGCGCGCCCCACAGCCCCAGCGCAAAGACGAAGAACAGCATGGAGCCCTCGTGGCCGCCCCACACCGCCGCTAGTTTGAAGCCAAGGGGCAGGGCGCTGTTGGCGTGCTGGGCCACATAGACCAGGGTGAAGTCATCGAGGCCAAAACAGCTGGCGAGCAGCAGCAGGGCGGCCCCGAGCAGGAGCGCGACCAGGAGGGCCAGCGGTGTTGCGCAGCCGAGCAGCGGGCGTGAGGCGAGCCGCAGCCCCAGCCAGGGCAGCAGCCCTTGCAGCAGGGCGAGCCCGGTCGCCAGCAACAGTGAGAGATAGCCGAGCTCCGCCAGCACACAACCTCCAGTCAATCATTCGTCTATGTTATGCCGCAGCGTCTGCACCATACCGGCGCTGGGGGATAACATCTACATTTCTGGCAACAATCAATCGCAACAACTCATCGCAACAAATAAGCGCCAGTCACCCGAGGGTGGCTGGCGCTGGTGATCATACCTTTAAACTACCGTCATCTGGCCGGCGTAGAGCACGAAGTAGCGCAGCAGCAGGATCCCCACCAGAGTCAGGCTGCAGACCAGCACCAGATAGCCGTTTTTGGCCCGTAGCGGTGCGGGGGCCAGCAGGGCCAGCAACTGGGGCAGCAGCATGCCGATGCCCACCACCCCGAGCCAGAACACCTGAGCCCAGAAGCCGCTGCCGATGGCGGCCCACATGGCTGCCTCCTTCTGGCCGCCACCGAAGTAGAGGCCGGTAAAGAAGCAGACCAGCAGCAACACCTCCACCGCCAGCACCGGCCGCTCGAAGCGGTGAACGAAGCTCACCCCCTGGCTGTGATGGTTCTCCTTGAACAGGGTGACCGCCAGCAAGATGGTGGAAGCGATGCCGGAGCTGACGCCGGAGATGAGGAACAGCACCGGCAACACCGGGTTATTCAACAGCGGATAGGTCTTGAGCGCCGACAGCAGAAAGCCGGTGTAGGCCCCCAACAGCACGGCGAGCAGCAGCAAGAGCGGCGCCAGCAGCCGCTCGATGCGGGCAAGCCAAGCGATGAGATCATCCACAAAGGCGAACTTCTCTTGCAGCAGGTGACTGCGCAAGGTTTCGATCTCGGAGCGAAACACCACCGCCAGCCAGGCGAACAGCACCGCCATGTAGAGCTGGAACAGCATGACCCCCATCGACATCACGGAGTCGAACTGATAGTGGAACATCAGCTTCCAGAAGGTCCAGGGGCGGGCCAAGTGGAAGATGAGGATCAGTAACCCCAGCACCACGCTCACCGGCGCCAGAATGGCGGTCGCCTTGATGATGCCGCTCTCGCTGCCGGCCCCCTTGCGGCGCAGCAGCACCGAGAGGGTGGTGGCCCCGGCGGAGATGCCGAGCAGAAAGAGATAGATGGCGATGGGCCAGTCCCACACCAACGAGGAGAAGTGAAATGCGTCATGCAACATGATCCATTCCTCCTTCTGTTACTGCGGTAGATGGCGATCGGACAAATCCCCAGACAAGGGAGGGGAAGTGAAACGCCTCTTGCATGGTCATGACTTTATCTCCCCTTTGGGCACACGGTACATCTTGGGCGAGGTGCCGAGTGCCTGCTTGTAGCGATAGGTGGTCTCCTTCACCAGCCGTTTGGCGATAGGGCTGTCCGGGTCATCCAGATTGCCGAACACCAGCGCCTTGGTGGGGCAGGATTCCACGCACGCCGGCTCCTTGCCCGCCGCCAGGTTGGTCTTGCGGCAAAAGTCGCACTTATCGGCAACCTTGGTCACAGGGTTGATAAAGCGCACCTGATAGGGGCAGGCGGCCAGACAGTACATGCAGCCGACGCAGAGATCCGGGTTGACGTCGACGATGCCATCCTCCTTGCGGATATGGGAGGCACCGGTCGGGCAGACGTGTACGCAGGGAGCGTTGTCACAGTGCTGGCAGGACTTGCGAAAGAAGTGGTACTCGGCATCGGGGAAGGTGCCGATGGGGCCGGAGCGGATGATCTCGAGGCGCGAGACCCCCTCTGGCACCTGATTCACCTCCCGGCAGGCATCCATGCAGGCGGTACAGCCGATGCAGGCCGTCTCGTCGTGGATCATGCCATAGCGGATCCCATCGATGGTCTGGCTGTGGGCGAGGGTGGTGGCAAGGGATCGGGTGTTGGCACGAGCAGCCCCCGTCATCATGATGAGGGCCCCCGCGCTCATCCCCGCCATGAAGTGACGGCGAGAGCAGCTCATTGTGCCTCCTTGCCCGAGGTGGTGTTCGCCTTGGCCTTGACGGCCTCATGCTGCTTGCTGTGGCAGTCGACGCAAAGCTTGATGCGGGACTTCTCCGGGATCGCCACCATGGGCTCCTTGGCCGGGTGCAGCTGGTGGCAGCTGGTGCAGGTGAGCTTGGTTGCGTGCACGTCGTGGGCCCAGAGCGCCTCGCGCAGCACTTTGGGCTCGTGACAGCTCATGCAGACTCCGTTCTGCTCGGCGATGGGGTAGCTCTCGGTACTCTGTTTGTCCTTGAAGCTGTCGCTAAAGCGCATCACATCTTTGACCCCTTCCCGGTGTTGGGGGGAGGGCTGACCATGGCAGTTGGTGCAGGTGACCGGCGCCAGGTTGTTGGGGTTGGTTGCCTGGCCGTGCTTGCCGTGCATGCCTTCGATCTGCTCCTTGTGGCAGTCGGTGCAGGCCTTGTCGGCACTGCGCAGAAATTCCACTTCATGTGTAGTCGGTGCCGGGGCGGTTGCCGCATCGGCCGCCTGGCCCTGCAGGCTGGTCAGCAGCATGGCTGCCATCAGCATCAGTCGTAAGAAATCCATTGTTAAATCACCCATAGGAAGCCTCCATCCGGCTGCGGGCCCGACACTGCGGGCCCGCATGCCTCGTCATTGTGCGAGCCGTCCGGCCGCTTTGGCCTCGGCATCCCAGGCGGGGACTGTGGTCTTGAGGAACTGGGCCTTGTCGCTGTTGAACTGCTTCATATCCATGCCAAGAGCGGCTTGCGCTTTCTCTTTGCTGGAGATGTCAGGAATGGCGATCTCGTGGCTGATCCCCTTGGCGACCAGCAGACGTGCCAGCTTGGTGCGGGCATCGGCGGCCTTGTCCAGGGCGGTGCCCAGCATGCGCAGCGCCACTTCCGGGGCGTGCATCTGCACCCCGTGGGAGGCGATGGAGAAATCCCAGCGCCATTGGGCGTGACGGATGTCCTGCAGAATGTCCTTCATCTCGGCCTCGGTGGCGCCGGCATCCCAGGCGGCCTTGGCTTCAAAGTGGGCGTGCACCAGCTGCTTCTCGACTCTGAGCTTGAGATCGTGAATGGCATCCTTGCGCTGCTTGACCACCCCTTGCAGCATCTCTTTGCTCTGGGTGTGGCAGTTGCGGCAGGTCTGGTCGAAGCGATCGAAGGGGTTGCCCACCTTGTGATCGGTATAGACCTTGCCCTGCTCGTTCTGCACCTTGGGCATGTGGCAGTCGACGCAGGCGACGTTGTTCTGGCCGTGAATGCCGGCGCGCCAGGTCTCGTACTCGGGGTGCTGGGCTTTGAGCATGGGGGTCTTGGAGAGGGCATGGGTCCAGTCGGCAAAGCCTATTTCATCGTAATACTGCTCCATCTGCTCAACTGTGGTGCCCTTGTCCCAGGGGAATTTCACCGCCTTGGTGGGGCCGCTGAAGTAGTACTCCACGTGGCACTGGCCACACACCTGGGACTGCTGATCGAAACGCCCCTGCTCCTTGAACGGTTTGCCGATGGCGGTCATGGCCCGGTCGGCATAGGGACGGGAGAGGTGCAGGGCGGGTTTGCCCTCCTTGAACTCTTTCGAGGCTGTGTCGTGGCAGTCGGCGCAGCCGATGGTGTTGACGATTTCCGGTCCGCCTTTTGCCCACATCCCCTTGAAGTAGCCATCCTCACCCTTCTCGTCGATGACGCGGGCCACGTCCGGGCCTTTGCAGCTCCAGCAGGCCATGGGCAGCGGACCGTCTTCGGCGGTCTTGGGGGCGCCGGTACGCAGGGTTTCCCGCACGTCGGTCAGCGCATAGAAGTGGCCGCGCGGCTTGTTGTAATCCTTGGAGAAGGGGTAGCCGGCCCAGAGCACCACCATCTGCGGATCTTCCGCTAGGGCGTCGGCGCGCTCCTTGCTCTTGCTGGTGCCTTTCCAGCTGGTGAACTGATCGGCGTGATCCTTGGCGAACAGCTCGCTGCGCGCCTCAATCTTGCCCTTGGGTTGTGCCTCGTCGGTCGCCTGTACCCAGCCGCTGGTGCCAAGGCAGGTGGTCAGCAGCAGGGCGGCGAGGCCCAGCTTGATCTGTCTGTTGCGTGAACTCACGATCATCACTCCCTAATCGATCTCATTGCCAGACCTGACCGTTCCATCCTGGATGTGGGCATTGGTTCGCCCCCGCCAAGCAGGAGCAGGCAGGCCGCTTCATTGTTATTAGTGAATAAAACCCATGTTTTTATGCGATTGCTCGAGCTGGATATTACCAAATGGGTAAAAAGAATGATGATTTATCAGAGGGGGGCTTGCGCTAGATCAATTACCGAGAGCGCCAACAGATAGAAATGAGATCCCGGTTAAATTATTAAGAAAGTCAGAATATTGGAAGTGCAATGAGTCTCTGTGGCGGGACGGAGCGACACCTGAGGTATGCCTGCGTTATCTGGCAAGGCATTCATGGTTATCTGTCATATCAATTATCTATTTATGGGTATAAAAATAATAAGTGAATAAATATTCTTTTTTGAGAGGGCTGTCGGTTACAGTCTGTACGGGCCGGGCGTTCCGCCGATGGGCGAGATGGTCGGCAACATCAATGAGAGAAGCCGGCAATGCCGGCTCCTCTCAGCTCTTATCGTGATCAGATACTGTTTTGGTTGCAGCCCCAAGGCATGGTGCTTAACCAACGAACACCCCGGCTTCGGGGTTTACACCAGCGGATATGGTCACGCTCATCTTATGCCAGAGCCCGAGCCAGCAGGTGGATTGGATGTTCACAGCGGAAGCTGGTGCTCATCTCGATCTGCCATTTGCAGGTCTCGCAGTCGGTGATCACCAGATCGGGGGCTAGGCGGTTGATTTGATCAAACAGCCCTTCGCCGATGGTCTGGCTGGTCTGGTAGTTCTCCGACTTGAAGCCGTAGGTGCCGGCGATGCCGCAGCACTGGGACTCCAGTACCGTCACCTTGACCCCGGGAATGGCGCGCAGCAATTCGAGGGTGTAGATGACGCCCCCCATCTTCTCCATGTGGCAGGGGGTGTGGTAGGCGATGTGCAGATTGAGCGGCTTCATCGCCGGTTTGTTGCCCTTGTAGAACTCGTTCCACAGGAAGCGGGTCACCAGGGAGATGCGATCCCGCACCTTGTGGTTGTCCTGCTCCAGCAGGTGGGGGTATTCGTCCCGCAGGGTGAAGCCACAGGTGGAGGAGGTGGCCAGCAGCGGCATCTCGTTGCCCAGCAGGGAGTTCTCCATTTGCTTGATATTAAAGGCCGCCTGTTGCTTGGCCTTGTCCATGAAGCCGTTGGCAATCAGCGGCACGCCGCAGCACTTCTCCCGCTCCAGCAACTGCACGCCGATGTTCATGGCGTTGAGCACCTGTACCAGCTCCTTGCCTAGTTGCGGGTGGTTGTAGTTGACGTAGCAGCCGTGGAAATAGGCTATCTGGCGGTCATAACGGGCCTGAGCTTCTTTTTGCTTCTTGTACCAGCCGCGGAAGGTGCCCTGGGAGTATTTGGGCAGGTCGCGGTGGGAGGAGACCCCCAGCGCCTTGTCCAGCACCAGCTTCATTGGCTTGAGGCCGGTGGTGAAGTTGACCACCGGGGCCATCAGGGTAGACATGCTGCCCATCAGATCGGTGTGGGAGAGCACGAACTCGCGGATCCCTGGTTTGAAGCCGCTGTACTTGTCTTTGGCCTTGGCGATGATGTCGCCGATGCGCACTCCGCTTGGGCAGGCGACTTCGCAGCGTTTGCAGTTGGTGCAGTGCTTGAGAGCGCTGTCAAACAGCTCCGGGCTCTTGATCCGCAGCCGCTCCCCATCCGGGCCCGCCTGTTTCGGGCCGGGGTAGGCGGGATTGGCTTTGGCCACCGGACAGTAGGCGGTACAGACGGTGCATTTGATGCACTGATCGAAAGTTTGGTTGGCATGATCCAGTAGCATGTCAGTTCTCCTCCCGTAGGGTGTGAAGGCACGGGATATGGGACGAAGTAATCATTGGGCGGCGCCCAGAATATGGCCTGCGGCTTGCCAGCCGGTGGCAACGGCAACGCCGGAGCCGGAACCTTCACGAATTGGGTCGTAATGGGCCAAGACACTGCCCGCGCCATAGAGGTTGGTGAGCGGCTTGCCGCCATGCAGCACTCTGAGCTTGTCGTCGGTCTTGACCCCGAAGCCCATAAAGGGGTGGTGGTCGAACAGGCGGCGACCGGCCCAGGCGTCGCGCTCCTCCAGACTCAGCACATCGGCATCGAAGATGGGTTCGCGAATGCCGCGCAGACGGGACTCCAGCCCGCGGCTAAAGAAGCTGCCGGAGGCGAGCACGAAGTTGTCCGCTTCAAACAGCTGATCATCGCCATTCTGGGTGTGTACGCCGACCACCCGATCCCCCTCGTAACGGGCGCCCAGCACCCGCTCGCTGGTGAGGAAGGTGCCGCCAAGGGCCATGAAGCGGCGCTTGAGCGCCTCCTGCATCCGCATACCGATCAGCGACGGTGGCATGGTGGCTACCTCCTTGATGGTGCAGCCGGTACGTTGCTCCAGCTCCGCCAGACGCGGGCCAACCAGCCCCAGCGAAAGGCAGGCGGGCAGCACGATATGGCGGCAGTCGGGCACGCCGCTCTCCTGCACCATTCGACTGATCTCGCTGGCCAGATCGGCCACCAGATGGTGCTTGTCACACAGGCGCGCGATGTCGGCTGAGCGAAACTCGTGGGGATTGCGGCTGAATTCGGCCAGCTGGGGCAGGCGGATTTCGCCGGTCAGAATGCGGCAGTGGGCAAAGCGCGGATGGGTCGCCAGATTGGCGGCCGCCAGTGCCGGATGAAAGTCGCGAAAGCCCTCGAGGGTGGCCAGCAGCAGCACGTCCGGGATCGGCGCATCGGTGACGCAGGCACAGGTATCGGGGGAGAGCCAGGTGCGTTTGAGGGTACCGATGGGGGTCAGGCGCTGGTGATTGGTCTCGTGGCGCACCAGTGGCAATCCCTGTTCGGTGCAGTGGCGCTGCAGATCGGCCAGGCTCGCTTCGATATTTTGCATCCCCACTTTGCTGTAGGGGTGATCCGGATGGGCTGCCATAAAGGCAGGCAGCGCGGCGCGGGGATCCCCCTCGCTCTCCAGCAGGTCGACCGAGCCGGAGGAGAAGTGCAGAGCACTCTGGCCGGAGGCCATCAGCAGGGTCTTCTGGCCCGCCTCCACCAGCCGCAGGGCTGCCGAGAGTCCCGCCATGCCACCGCCGATAACGATATTGTCAAACTTCATGACGGCTCTCCTTGTGAGTGGTCTCGCTGGTTGGGCCGCATGGGGTATCGGCAACCAGCTGTGGCGTCGTCCATTCCCCCAGGCCAAACAGCCCTTCGTAGATCCAGTAGGTAAACTCGGCCTCGCGCAAGGCATCGCCCCACAGCACCGGGCGGGTGCCCTTGTAACGCTCTTCCAGGAACTGGCGCAGCATGACGCAGGCCTGACGACCGTCAGCCTTGCCATACTCCTGCATCAGGCCAGCGGCGCGATAGGCGCACAGCTCGCCTTGGCAGGGGCCCATGCCAAGGCGGGTGCGGCGGCGCAGGTCGATGAGGTTGTCCACATCGAGCTCGCGCAGGGCGTATTCGATTTCGCCCGCGGTGACCATTTCGCACTCGCAGATGAGGGCGTTGGCTTTCGGATTGTCACGGAAGAAGGCGATGACCCGTTCGCCGTGGCGGTATTGGGCTGAGCCTTCGACCGGCACCGAGAGGCCGGGGGCGGAGACCTTTTCCGGATCCCGCGAGCCGGGCAGGCTCAGTTCGGCGGTCTGGCAGGGTTTGCTGTTGCCGAGTTTCTTGGCCAGCAGATCGGTGGCCCATTCGGCCATCAGGCGGTAGGTCATCAGCTTGCCGCCGGTGATGGTGTTGAAGCCCTTGAGGCCGTCGCGCTCGGCGTGATCGAGCAGCACGATGCCGCGACTGATGTTGCGGCCGGTGTCGTCACCGTCCACCGCTACCAGCGGGCGTACCCCGGCGTAGGCGCGCAGCAGACGGGTGTGCGCCATGATGGGAGCGAGCTTGATCCCCTCGCGCAACAGCACCTCCACCTCTTCGGGTTCGACGGTGAGCTGGTCAATCTTGTTGTAATCGATGCGACTGGAGGTGGTGCCGATAAGGGAGATGGTATCGCCCGGCACCAGAATGTCCGCATCCGCCGGTTTGCGGGCTCGGTTGAGCACCAGCTGGTTGATGCGGTAATCCATGATGAGCAGGGAGCCCTTGGCCGGGAACATGCGGATGCCGAGATCGGCGTATTCGCAAATTTGCTGGCCCCAGATGCCGGCGGCGTTGATCACCTCCTGACACTCCACCTCGAACGCTTCGCCGGTGCGGGTGTTGATCGCCTTGACCCCGTGCACCCGATCTTGCGTGCGCAACAGCCCCAACACCTTGCAGTGGGTAAAGATGCGCGCGCCGTGCTCTTTGGCGTCCAGCACGTTGGCCGCGGCGAGGCGGAATGGATCGACCGTGCCATCCGGGACGTGGATGGCGCCGATCATTGCCGGGTTGGCGTTGGGCTCCATACACAAGGCTTCGCGGGGATCGAGCTGACGGGTTTCGATCCCGGCCAGGGCGCAAGCATCCATAAAGGTGGTTTGGAAATTGATGTCATCTTCCGGCAGGGTGAGGAAGAGGCCGCCGGTGTCTTCGACACAGTGGCTGGCAATCCGCTTGAGGATGCGGTTTTCCTGGATGCATTCGCGAGCTGACTCCTGATCCGTCACCGCGTAGCGGGCACCGGAGTGGAGCAGGCCGTGGTTGCGGCCGGTGGTGCCGGCGGCGATATCATCGCGCTCGAGCAGGATGCAGTCGATGCCACGCAGTGCGCAATCGCGCATGATGCCGGCCCCTGTGGCACCGCCGCCTATGATGACGACTTGTGTAGTTATTCTTTTCATTGTTGCCCGTCTCATCTCTTCCAGATGAGGCCAGTGTGGCCTACTTCTGAGTGGAAATGTTTGATATGGGCCAAATTTGCGTTCGCAAACGCTCATTTTCCCGCGCGTTAATGAGCATTGTGTGACATTTGTCACGCTTGTTATCGCATCGGTTTATGGGCAGCTGGCGAATAACAGGCACAAAAAAGGGGCATCGGATGCCCCTTGTCACTGTTTGACGAGTCTGGTGGGTGTGTTATGGGTCAGCCGCAGCACTTCTTGTGCTTTTTGCCGCTGCCACAGGGGCAGGGATCGTTGCGGCCGGTTTTGGGCGGAAGGGGATCGATCTCCCCTTCGGTGTAGACCCAGCGCCCCTGATAACGCACGAAGCGGGAGCGCTCATGGAGGCAGTGGCGCTCATTCCCCTCCAGAAACCAGGCTTTGAACTCCACCATCCCGGTTTCATCCTCCGGGCCGCCCTGGCTGGCGATGATCTCGAGACCATCCCAGCGGGTGTCGATGCGTGAAAGTTCTTCGGCGGTGAGGCCGCCAAGGTGGGCCGGGTGCCAGCTATGGACCAGATACTCCCCCAGACCAAGCACAAAAGCGCTGTAGCGCGAGCGCATCAGCTGTTCCGGGGTGTCAGCCACAGCGCCACTGTGACGTGAGCCACAGCACAATTCGAGAGAAAGGGTTGAGCCACAAGGACAAAGATTCATGATTTTCACGTTCTGGCCGATTTGTTTAAGGGAATTGTAACGAAAGCTGGGCTCGCCCTGCCAGCACCTATACTGATGAGTAAGCAAGGAATTCCAATAAAAACAGCTGCAAGGATGTGAAAGATGACGCTAAAGCAGAAAATCCTGTTACTGGGTGCAGTCCCCGTACTGTTGATGGCCCTGGTGGTCAATCTCAGTAACTACATGGTCTCCAAGAGTGATCTGGAGTCTGATCTGGTGGTGGCGAGGGAAAATGCCATCAAGGAGCGTAAAGCGCTGCTCAGCAGTTACATCATGATGGCCAAAACCGCCATTGATGCCGTTTATGCACTGCCGGATTCACCGGAGAATCGGCAGAAGGTCAAAGAGTTGCTCAGGCCACTGCGTTACAGCAGCGATGGCTACTTCTTTGTCTATGACTTTGAGGGGAACACTGTATTGCTTCCGGTGCGTGCCGAGCTGGAAGGGAAAAACCGCTGGAACGACAAGGATGCCAAGGGCAAGTTGCTGATCCAGGACATCATCAAGGTGGCCCGTCAGGGGGATGGCTTCTCCGAGTACTGGACGGCCAAACCCTCTATCGGTCGCGATGCCCCCAAGCTGGCCTTCAACATGGTGCTGGACAAGTATCAGTGGGTCATCGGTACCGGTTTCTATATCGATGATATCGACAACGATCTGGCCGCCCTGCGGGCAGAGCGCGAGAGCAATATGCACGCGTCGCTGCAGAGCAGTGTGCTGGTGATCTTGCTGATCCTCGGTATTACACTGGCGGCGACTGTGATCGTGGGAAATCGAGTCACCAAGCCGCTGGCAGATGCCGTGTTGGCATTGAACGATATTGCCAATGGAGACGGGGATCTGACCCAGCGGCTCAAGGTGCAGAGTGACGATGAGATCGGGCAACTGGCTAGCGCCTTCAACCGCTTTGTCGAGCGGATCCAGTCGGTAGTGAGTCAGGTTGGCGAGACCAGTAACCATCTCTTCACCGCCGTTGACAAGCTGCACCATCTGAGTGAGCACTACGACAAGCAGATGCATAGTCATAGCCGGGAGACCGATCAGGTGGTGACTGCGGTGACCGAGATGAGCTCCACCGCGCAGGAGGTGGCGGCCAGTGCCTCCAATGCCGCGACGGCAACCAGCGATGCGGCCCGTGAATCGGACGCCGCTCGTGGTGTGGTCAGCACGGCTATCAACAGCATCAACCGACTGGTGGGGGAGGTGCATACCGCGGCTGGCGTCATCGCACAGTTGGCCCAAGAGACCGCCAAGATTGGTTCTGTGGTCGAGGTTATTCGCGGCATTGCCGAACAGACCAACCTGTTGGCGCTGAATGCGGCGATCGAGGCTGCCCGCGCCGGTGAGCAGGGCCGCGGTTTTGCGGTGGTGGCGGACGAGGTGCGTTCGCTGGCCGGTCGTACCCAGCAGAGCACCAAGGAGATCAATGAGATGCTCCAGCGCTTGCAAGGGGGGGTGAAGCAGGCGGTGGATGTGATGCAGGCGAGCGAGGATCGCAGTCAGGAGACAGTGCAGGAGGCGAGCCATATTGCCAGCTCCCTCGACAGCATGGTGATGGCGGTCAGTACCATCAACGACATGAATATTCAGATCGCTACCGCTGCCGAAGAGCAGCACGCGGTGTCGGAGGAGATCAACAAGAACCTGGTAGCCATTCAGCAAATAGTCAGCGAGCTGACCGATGCAGCCATGGAGTCCAATAGCACCACCCGCGATCTGGCCAATACCGGTGACAAATTGCGCAAACTGGTCTCCCAGTTCCGTTATTGAGCCCGACCATCTCGGTGATATTCACTCAACAATGCGGTCTGAACCCCGGTTCAGACCGCGCTTTATTTGGGGATCGAGCAATAATGTGTGAAAATCGGTGGCCCCAGTTTCAGCCCTTAATCCATACCCTATGAATGAGATCGTGAAAGGCAGTATCGATTTGATCCGTCAGCTCAACTATGGCCTGGTCTATGCCAGTCTGGAGGAGCACAAGGAGCTGTCGCGCACCGATCTCTCCCGCCTGACCGGCCTCTCGCCAGCCAGTATCACCAAGATCACCAGGGAACTGCTCGATGGGGGTCTGGTGGTCACCTGTGGTGAAAGTTCGGTGGGGCGCGGCCGTCGTCAGACCCTGCTGCGTATTAACGAGCGCCGCTTCCAGTTTCTCTCCATGCGTCTTGGCCGTGGCTACGTGGATATGGCGCTGTTTGACTTCTCCGGTCGCTCGCTGGCTCGCCATCGCCACCTCTTTACCGAGCTTGAGCGTAACGACCTGCTGGGCAGCTTAGTACATGCGATCCAGGGGTTCTTGCCGAAAAAGTCTCTCAATCTGGCCTGTATCGCTCTCTGTCTACCCGGACAGGTAGAGCGTCACTCCGGTATGGTCAAACATTTCCCCTTCTATGATCTGCGCAACTGGCCGTTGGGGCCGACCTTGCAGGAGGTGTTCTCGGTACCTGTGCTGGTGAGTGGTGATGTGCGCACCTGGATCCAGGCAGAGCGGGAGTGGGGGGCCGCCAAAAATTGCGCCGATGCGGTGCTGGTGTTTGTCCACAACGACATCGGGGTTGGCATGGTGGTCAATGGCCAGCTTATCGAGAGCGAGAATGCGCTGCTCGGTGATCTTAGCCACCTGCAGCTCGAGCCCTATGGCCAGCGCTGCTACTGCGGCGGCTTTGGCTGCGCCTGTACCCTGGTGACCAATCAGGCGCTGGAGGCGCAATACCGGGATCTGCGCGAGCGGATGCAGGAGCACGACTTGCCCGAGAGCGTTACCATCCGCGAGCTGTGCGAGCTGGCGCTGGCGGGCAACAGCCTCTGTCAGGATATTCTCCATCAGGCGGCGGGCCGCCTCTCCAAGGTGCTATCCAACCTCATCTGCCTGCTTAATCCGGGCAAGCTGCTGCTGGGGGGCGAGATCACCCGTGCCGATCGGCTGCTGTTCCCCATGCTGCACCAGTCGCTGGCGAGCCAGTTGCCCGCCGAATATCTAGTTCGGCTGCAGATTGAATCCACCCACTTCTACGAAGATCCCACCAAGCCCACCTCGGTGCAGGTGCACAAGGCGCTGCGCGATGGCAGCCTGTTGCTGGAGCTGCTGCGCAGCTGTCAGGAGTCGTAAGACAAGAGGAGTTGGCGCAGTGTCTGGCGAAAAGGGCAGGGATTGCTGTTCCGCCAGCGCGTAACTCGGTACAATCTTGCGCTTTTCCGGCAGTCCCCCTGTTATCGCGCCCTGTGGCGCCGTGACATGTTGGCACCGCTGCCGTTCCTGTTTTGACTCCAGTTGTGAACCTAGATGAAGCCTGTTCCTGATCACGCCGTCAACCGCCTGCGGGCCTGGCGCAAGAGTATCTCTACCCGACCGTTTCTTGCCCGTGGCGGCACTCTGGCCCGCTGTCCGGCCTGTCAGCTGCGCGAGGATTGGTGTGCCTGCGAGTGGCGCCCCGAACTCAAAGCAGAGGCAGGTTTCTGCCTGCTGATGTATGACAGTGAGCCGATGAAACCCTCCAACACCGGTCGCCTCATTGCCGATGTGTTGCCGGACACTACCTGGGCGTTTCTCTGGTCACGTACCCAGCCCCATTCCGAGCTGCTGGCACTGCTGGCCGATCCTGCCTGGCAGCCCTATGTAGTCTTTCCCGCTTGCGAGAAGGAGCCTGCCCGCCTGACCGGCGAGGTGACGCTGGCACCCGGCAAAAAGCCGCTCTTTATCCTGCTCGACGGCACCTGGCCGGAGGCGCGCAAGATGTTCAACAAGAGCCCCTATCTCGACGGTTTTCCGGTGCTCGCCATCAAACCCGATGCGCTCTCCACCTACGGCATGCGGGTCGCCAACTGCGACGAGCACCTCTGCACCGCCGAAGTGGCGGCCTGTGTGCTGGAAGTGGCGGGAGAGCTCAAGGCGGGGCAGGCCCTGCAGCACTGGTTCAACTTGTTCAGCAGCCGCTACATGGCCGGTCGGGTCAGCCGTTTCCCCGGTGCCGATGAGGATCATCTCTGTGAAGCGCTGTCGGCCATCAAGGAAGCGAACGTCGCTTCACCGGCTTGCTAACGGACACTTTGAGGGTTGGGCCAGGGGCGTGCCCGTTCTAATTAATGAAAATAAGGAATCAATTGTCTGCCACTGTTTCGTTAGATTCATGGTCAGTGGCCCGCTAGGATAGCGAACAGCCTGTGCAGCCCCCCGCACAACGTCGCTTTGGTTAGCTCCGGTTGCTCGATCCTTCGGGCAACCCACTCTCGAGAGGTCTATGGATGGAATTGGAACTGGTTACCCTGTTTGCCCTGTTCGGTGTGGCGCTTGTCGCCGGCTTTATCGATGCCATCGCCGGTGGCGGTGGTCTGCTGACGGTGCCTGCTCTACTGGCGACTGGCATGCCCCCCGCGCTGGTGCTCGGCACCAACAAGCTGCAGAGCAGTTTTGGCTCCTTCTCCGCCACCTGGTTCTATGCCCGCAAGGGGTTGCTGGAGTGGGCCATGATCTGGCCTGCGGTGATCTGCACCTTTATCGGTGCGGCTATCGGCACGCTGGCGGTGCAGACCATAGACGCCGCCATTCTCGAGCGCCTGCTCCCTTTCCTGCTGATGGCCTTTGCCTGCTACTTCTACTTCTCGCCGCGGGTGAGCGATGCCGAGAGCTCCCGCCGTCTCACCCCCATGCTGTTTGCGCTGCTGGTGGGGGGCGGGGTCGGCTTTTATGACGGCTTCTTCGGGCCCGGCACAGGTTCGTTTTTTGCCATTGGTTTCGTGGCGCTGGCGGGCTTTGGCATGGCGCGCGCCACCGCCCATACCAAGCTGCTCAACTTCACCTCGAATATCGCCTCCCTGCTGTTCTTTGCGCTCGGTGGCAAGGTGGTGTGGAGTGTCGGCTTCTGCATGGCGCTGGGGCAGTTTATCGGCGCCCGCTTCGGCTCCAAAATGGTGCTGAAAAAAGGTGTGAAGCTGATCAAGCCGCTGCTGGTGACCGTCTCCCTGCTGATGTCCGCCAAGCTGGTGTGGAGCCAGTATCCCGAGCTGTTTGCCTGGATCTGAGTTGTGGCGACTGTGTGACAAATCAGATGTTTACGGGGCCCTCGGGCCCCGTTGTCATATCTGGTGTTTTACAGAGCTAACGTGGTAAGTCGCTGCGGTGGCGAAAGTGTTGGTGCAGGGCGCTAACCAGCCTGGCGATCCGCTCGCGCTTTAGGCTGTTTGGCCGGTAGACCAGATGCAGGGGACGGCCCAGCCCGAGCAGTTGGCGTGCCATCTCCCCCTGTTTTCCCACCAGTCCCAGCAGGCCAGCGGGGAGCAGCACAGGGCCAATACCTGCCTTGGCGAGTTCGATGAGCGCCAGATAGGAGTCGAGCTCCATGGCGGGTTCCAGCCCCAAATCAGCCAGCGGTTCGCGCAGGTAGCGGTTGGAGGGGTTCTCCAGATCCATAGTGAGGATCTTGCACCTGCTTTCTGCGCTGGCTGGCGGCAGGCTCTGCTGCTCCTCGCCAACCAGATAGAAGGGCTCTTCCAGTAGCAGATCTGCGCCGAGGCCATGGCCGGGAGGGAGCCGACCGGCGCAGATGCCGAGCAGGGCATCACCGCTGCGCACCCGCGCCAGAATGACCGGCGTATGGTGGGTGGAGAGGGCAAGGTGGGGATCGCGCTCCAGATAGTCGCGCATAAAGTGGGCGAGGTAGCCTGCCAGCAGGGTTTCGGAGCAGGCGATGGGGAGGGGGCTCTGATCCGCCAGATCCTGGCTATCGGCCAGCACTCCTTTCATCTCGGCCAGACTCGGGGCCACTCGTTCCAGCAGCTCCTTTGCCTGCGGGGTGAGGCGGATCTGGCGCCCCTCCGGCTCGATCAGCTTCTTGCCAAGGCGCAGCTCCAGCTGGGCAATCCGCTTGCTCACCGCCGACTGGCTGATATAGAGGCGACTGGCCACCTTGGCCATGGTCCCTTCACTCGCCAGCAGGCTCAGCGTCTCCAGCCCTTCCAGTAACATCTCGCCCCCTTGTTTATCGCCATCAGGATCGTCACAGATTGATCAGCGCTACCTTAGGGGCTGACTGGCTCAGGAGCAAGGGTCGTTTGCTGCCTTGGCCGGTCGAATGCGCCACTCGCTCAAGGGCGGCGCGAAGATCACCAGATTGCCGATGAGGCTGATCACTACTCCAGCCACCGAGACCGGCTGCCAGACAAAGCCTTCATAGAAGGTGGAGAGGGTAAGCGCCACCAGCGGAAAGAGCACGGTGGCGTAGGAGGCCTTGCTGGCACCGATGCGCCCCACCAGCGTCAGATAGGCGGTAAAGGCGATCACCGAGCCAAACAGGGCGAGGTAGACCATGGCCGCCAGATAGTGGCCATCGGTTGGCACCATCAGTTGCTGCCCGAGCAATGTGACCCAGCCCAGCAACAGCACCACGCCGTAAACCATGCCCCAGGGCACCAGTTGCAGTACGTGGTAGCCGTGGCGCTGGCCCCGGGCCGAGACCAGATTGCCCAGCGAAAAGCAGAGGGTGCCGCAACAGGCGAGCAGCAGCCCCTTCCAGCCGTTTGTACCCAGTTGCGCATTTGCCAGCACCGGCCAGAACAGTAACAGGGTGCCAAAGAGCCCCAGCAAGGAGCCTTGCAGCCAGCGCAGGGTGGGGCGCTTGCGCTCGAACAGCCAGAGGTTGAGACCGTTGAAGATGCTGGCACTGGCGAAGATCACCGCCGACATGCCGCTCGGGATGTAACGGGTGGCGTGGTAGAAGCAGAGAAAGTTGGTGGAAAAGAGCAGGGCTCCGAGCAACGCGGCGTAACGCTGGCCGTGCAAGGGGAGGCGTGGAAAGCGGCCGCTGGCGGTGAGCAGGGCAAACAGTGCCACCGCTGCCAGCAGGAAGCGGTAGAGCACCGACACCTCGATGGGGATGGGGCCAAGTTGCCAGGCGATGGCAATCCAGGTGCTGCCCCAGATAAGCACGGTGGCGAGATAGAGCATCAGGTTCATCACAGTTCCGGTGAGTCAGTGAGAGGTATGACCCACTATGGGGCGGGTCCTGATGGCTGGATTGCACCATCTTGCGGTTTTTCATCGTCACACGCTGTCATCTGCGGGCGTGGTCGGTAAGATGGATGGCTGCGGGATAACCCGTACACATTTCCAGAACAGTTGGCAGGGGCGAATGAAAACAGCAGGGGTATTTGACGCACTGGTCAGCACCGGCGCCCGGCTGGAGGACGCCTGCTGGCTTGAACCCGGGCTTGGCGTCGCCAGTTGGCGCAACTGCTATGACCAGACCCGCTATCACAAGCCGGGCCACCACACCCTGAGCGTGTATCTGCAAGGAGGCGAGCAGACCGAGCGACTCGATGGGCCGGGTGGCCACGGCGGCACCGGCAAGGTGTGCATCATGCCGGATCACCACAGATCCGAGTGGCTGGTGCGCGAAGAGTTTCGCTTCTTTCATCTCTACTTCACCCCGGCTCACCTCACCCGTATTGCCGAGGAGGCGTGTGACAAGGAGGGGCGCCACCTGCAACTGGTGGACAAGACCTTTATCGACGATCCGCAGGCGGCCAGACTGGTGCAGCGCCAGTTGATGCAACTGGAGTGGCAGCACGGGGTCGATCGGCTGGCACTCTCCCACGGCGCCTGGATGTTGATCCTCCACGCCTACCGCCACCACACCAAGGAGGCTCCCGGTTTGCCGCCTCTACGCGGCGGGCTGGCGCCCGTGGTTATCAAACGGGTGCAGGAGTATCTGCAGGCCCATCTGGCCGACTCGGTCACGCTGGCAGAGCTGGCTCAGCAGGCTGGGTTGAGCGAGTACCACTTCGCCCGCATGTTCGGCCAGAGTCTCGGCTGCCCGCCCCACCGTTATTTGCTGGGGCTACGGCTCAAACGGGCCAAGCAGCTGTTGGCTGGCCCCGAGCCGCTGGCCAGCATCGCCAGTCAGTGTGGCTTCTCTTCCCAGGCCCATTTCGGCAATCGTTTTCGCGAGGCGTTTGGTTTGACGCCGGGGCAGTGGCGGGCACAATTGTCATCTTCCCGTCACAGATAAGCCTGAGACTTTGGGCAAAAGAGGTGTACTCTCTACCACTCATCCATTGAAAGGAATGCCCATTGAATTATCGCAAACGTCAAATTCGTACCCGTCATCTTTGGTTTAGCCACTGGAATGCCCCGCAAGATCGCACCGCTGTTGTTACCCCTCCCGAACCTGCAGTGCCTCACAGTTCACGTTGAAAAAGCCCGGCTGCCGATAGGATTTTTCCGGTAACTTTGCCACTATTGTTCAATCTGAGTGACGTGGACATTGCTGGATGTTTCTGGAACGTATTGAAGTAAAAGGTTTTCGCGGTATAAATCGTCTTTCGCTCGGGCTGGATCACACCACAGTACTGATCGGCGAGAATACCTGGGGCAAGTCGAGCCTGTTGCGCGCCCTCTGGTGTCTGCTGGGGCAGAATGCCGAGCCCTATCAGTTCACCACCGATGATTTTCACCAACCGGAAGATCCCGAACTGGCTCCTGCGCGTCATCTGCAACTGGTGCTCACCTTCAGTGAACACAGGCCACAAATGTGCCAGCACTCCCGTCGCCTGGCTCGCCTGGGCGCCTCCTGGGTGCTGCACAAGGACAAGTTTCATCGTATCCACTATCGTGCCAGCGCCGAGCTGCAAGCGGATGGCTCGGTACTCACCATTCACGACTTTCTCGATGGGGTGGGCAAGAGCCTGCCTATTGCCAATTCTCACGAGCTGGTCAGCCTGCTGATCACCATGAACCCGGTGTTCCGGCTGCGGGATGCTCGCAGTGCTCGCAACGGGGTGGAAACCTTGCAGTGGGGAGACCTCTCGGAGCACAGACTCAGTGAACTGGCCGACAAGCTGATCGACGAACCCCAGCGCATCGGCGAGCCTGAGCTCAAAGAGGCGCTGCAGGCGGTGCGCCAGCTGATGGATCACTACTTCAACGCCCTGGCCCCCATCAAGAACAAACCGCGCAGCCAGCGTGACATCATCAATCGTCCCATGACGCTGCGCAATCCTGGCAACCTGCACACCCTGCTGCGCCATGCCGATAACCGCACCCTGCAATTGGCGATGGCGGGGATGGCGGCGACCCTGCTGCAGGCGCGGGGCAACCGCGAGCTGGAGGAGGGGGCCCGCCCCATCATGATCCTCGAAGATCCCGAAAGTCGACTCCATCCGACCATGCTGGCGCTGGCGTGGGGGCTGCTGGAACAACTGCCGGGCCAGAAGCTGCTCACCACCAACTCGGGGGACTTGCTTTCTTCACTGCCGCTCAATCAGGTACGACGACTGGTGCGTCGGCAGCAGGATATCCTCTGTCACCAGCTGGGGGGCGAGCGCTACAGCAGCGACGATCTGCGCAAGATCGCCTTCCATGTGCGGATCAACCGCCCGATGTCGCTATTTGCCCGTTGCTGGCTGCTGGTGGAGGGGGAGACCGAAATCTGGTTGCTCTCCGAGCTGGCCCAGATCTGCGGCTACAGCTTGCGGGCCGAAGGGGTGCGGATCATCGAGTTTGCCCAGTGCGGCCAGTCGCCGCTCATCAAGGTGGCGCGGGATTTTGGCATCGAGTGGCACCTGCTCACCGATGGCGACGAGGCGGGGCTCAAGTATGCCGCCTCGGCCCGCGGTCAGCTCAAGGGCGAGCGGGAGCGGGATCGCTTGACCCAGCTCCCTGCCGCCGACATCGAGCACTACCTCTATCACAACGGCTTTGAGGCGGTGTTCCGGCGCGAGGCCGGGGTGGGTGGGCGCGCCATGTGGAGCGCCAGCCACATCATCAACAAGGCGATCCATCACCGCAGCAAGCCGGGGATGGCGCTGGCGGTGGTGGAAGAGGCTGAGCGGCTAGGTGCCGACCATATTCCGCCGGTGATCCGCCAGATGTTTGCCCGGGTGGTGGCGCTGGCCCGCGGTCAGGGCTGAATCCGGCGCCGCATCCCGTCACTATGGGCATGGCTGTCAGCAGGGCGCCCTTCAAGGTGGGCTGTGCTGGCGGAAATTGCCCCGGATTGTTTGCCCCTGATCGTTTGTCACGATTGGGGATAGCCGCCGGTTTGGGTATACTCGCCCCTCTCTGGCGCCCCGCTGGCGCACTTCGAATCCTTGCTGCTGGAGGCATCATGTTCGTCCAACTCCCTTTTTGGCTCTTTCCCCTCACCGGACTGATGGCGCTCGGCGCGCTGATCGCCCTCGGTATCGTGCTGTGGCGCGGTGATATCTGCCCTGGCCAGCGCTCGCGCATCAGTCAGCAGCTCTTCTCCATCTGGGTTATTACCGCTCTCTCTTTGATGCTGGCGGTGGAGGCCAAGGCGGCCAGCTGGCTCATCTGGAGTGGTGGTATTGCGCTGGTGTCGGGGATCGGCCTCTCGCTCGCCCAATCCCGGCTGGAAGGCAAACGTTCAGTCCCCTCGACGCTGCTCTGGTTACCGGCGTTGCCCCTCGCTGTGTATGGCGTCGGGCTGCTGCAACTGCAGGGCTGGGTGAGCGGTCTGCTGCAGATGGCGATGCTGGGGGCGGCGTTTGCCCACCTGATGTTGCTGCGAGCCCGTCATCGCCTCACTGCGTTCAATACCTTGCTGCCGCTGGCTGCGCTGGCGGGCGCCATGGCCAGCCTTGTCTGGCTGGCCGTGCTGGTGGGCTGGCAAGGGGCTGAAGCCAATCTCGATGCTTTGATCCCGGCGGTGGTGACACAGGCTGCGTTGCTGGTGGCCTCTCTGCTGCTCTGGTTCAGCCCGCTCTACTTGCAGCGTGATACCGCGCCAGTGGTGGTCTCCACCTCCCTGTGTGGCCTGCTGATCGCCCAGATCGCCGCTACCAGCGTGTTGCACCAGCTGATCTGACACTGGCGCTGAAAAGAGAAAGCCCCGAGCCAAGGTCCGGGGCTTTTTCATATCTGACTCCGAGAATCAATAGAAGTCATCGGCCCCGCAGATAAACAGGCAACTGCTGCGTGGCTGGGCGAGATACTCTCTGGTCAACCCTTCCAGCGGCATGCCGAAGGTGCAGATATCTTGCGGCGAGGGGAGGGCGGTATCGAGGATCCGCCGCCAGTAGCCGCCGACTCCCTTGGGGGGGCTGGGCAGGTTGAAGGTGAGGGGCTCCCAGTATGCGTTGAACAGTACATAGAGTGCCAGCTTGGTTTCGCTCGACAGGGCCGACATGGCGATAGCATGGGAGTGGGGACTGAGGTCTGGCTGCATGGCATTGACGCCGTGCCAACAGATCTCGCTGTGCCGCAGGATCTCGGTGAGCGACAGCGGCATGCTCTCCTGCTCCGGGCGTTGGAACAGGTGTTTGCGATATTGGATCAGCTCCTTCATAAAGCGGAACATCTCCTGGCTGCGGGGAGTTGGTTGCCAATCCATCCAGCAGGTCGGGTTGTCCTGACAGTAACCGTTGTTGTTGCCGTGCTGGGTGCGCAGCAGTTCATCCCCCATCAACAGCATCGGGGATCCCACCGATAACAGGGTTGCCACCATCATGTTTTTGGCCTGGCGCGTGCGCAGGGCGTTGATCTGGGGATCTTCCGTTACCCCTTCATGGCCGTGGTTCCAGCTGAAGTTGTGATCACAGCCATCGCGGTTCTGCTCACCGTTGGCCTCGTTATGCTTGTTGTTGTAGCTGGCCCAGTCCCACAGGGTAAAGCCGTCGTGGCAGGTGACGAAATTGATACTCTTCTCGGGATCTGCGTGGTGATAGTGGTAGATGTCGGGACTGCCGCAGAGCCGCTCGACAAAGGCGGTGACGCTGTTGTCATCCCCGCGCAGAAACCGGCGTACGTCGTCCCTGAACTGGCCGTTCCACTCACGCCAGCGGGCGCCGGCCAGTGACCCCACCTGATAGAGTCCCCCCGCATCCCAGGCTTCGGCGATCAACTTGATATCGGCAATCTTGGGGTCGGTATCTATGGTACGCAGGGTCGGGGCATTGGCTTGGGGCTGACCCGATTCGTCCCGCGACAGGATGGCTGCAAGATCAAACCTGAAGCCATCGACGTGCATCTCCTGACGCCAGAAGTGGAGGCTGTCCATGATCATCCGCAGCACCACCGGATGGGCGCCGTTGAAGGTATTGCCGCAGCCCGAATAGTTGGTGTCCTTCTGGTTGTTGTCGAGGATGTAGTAGGCCTCGTTGTCGATGCCGCGAAACGAGAAGGTGGGGCCATCATCTCCCCCTTCGGCGGTGTGGTTGTAAACCACGTCCAGGATCACCTCGATATTGGCCTTGTGCAGCGCCTTGACCATGTCGCGAAATTCGGTCAATGGATCATCGCCGCGGGCGTATTGGGCGTGGGGGGCGAAAAAGGACATGGGGCTGTAACCCCAGTAGTTGGAGAGTCCTTTGGGCGCATCCTGAGGATCGAACTGGAACACTGGCAGCAGCTCGACGGCGGTGACGCCGAGAGATTGCAGATAGGGGATCTTCTCAATCAGCCCGAGATAGGTGCCACGCAGCGCCGGATCGACCCCGGAGCTCGGGGACTTGGTAAAGCCCCCCAGATGCAGCTCGTAGATCACCGAGCGGGAGAGGGAGTGAGCGGGCAGTTTGTCTCCTTCCCAGTCGTAGTGGCGAGTATCGACCACCTTGTTCTTGGCGCAACAAGCCAGATTGCTGCCTGGACGGGCCGCCGCCCATCGATCGTAATTGGCGCCAAGCTCGATGCTGCGGCCGTAAGGGTCGAGCAACACCTTCTCGGCATCGAAGCGGGTGCCGCCATATGGGCGCCACGGGCCCTGAATGCGATAGGCGTAACGTTGCCCGACCGAGATCCCCTCCACATGGATATGCCAGTAGTAGGCGGTGCGGTTAAGGCGCGGGGAGAGGGGGATCACCTCGGGGGTCGCATCGTCTGCGCTTGCGAAGAGCAGCAGTTCGACCCGGCTGGCGAGGCGTGCCCAGATCGCAAAGTTGACGCCGTTACTGTCGGGTGTGGCCCCCAACTGACGGCAGTGACCGGCGGAGATGCGCATATTCTACCTACCCAAAATGAGGAGTGTTCACCTCATTGAGTGTAGTGCCGGATGCCTGGCAAGGACTCGATTGCCTGAAAAAACAGCATGATGCTGCTAATGACCGCACTATTTGTCCGATTAATCTACGAATAAACTTTTTTTGAGATATTTACTTGCAATCTGTGCGCTGGCGCCTATTATTGGCGACCTCAGACGCGGGGTGGAGCAGCCCGGTAGCTCGTCGGGCTCATAACCCGAAGGTCGTCAGTTCAAATCTGGCCCCCGCAACCATCTGAGATCCTGACCAGTCAAGCCGGTGTAACCGGTTGGTGGAAAAGGATAAATCGAACTGGCTACTGCTCGGCCACTTCGAGAAAAATTCGGACGCGGGGTGGAGCAGCTCGGTAGCTCGTCGGGCTCATAACCCGAAGGTCGTCGGTTCAAATCCGGCCCC